>JAFRJH010000304.1 GCA_017432385.1 Kiritimatiellia bacterium | reverse complement strand
TTGCCTTACCCCCGGCCCTGCTTCACACCTGGGCATGAATGCCATCCAAGACCCGGACGCTCCTCTGCTTCACGCCACCCTCGCTTAGGGCGGGAAAGGAGCTGAAAGCACTCTTAAGGGACGACAACCGAGACCGGGAAGAGTCTCAAAAGAATTGGAGACACTTGAATACGGGCTCTCGTGCGACTGCCGGCTCCCTCGCCTCAAGGGACAATATAGGACGATTGCCTTACCCCCGGCCCTGCTTCACACCTGGGCATGAATGCCATCCAAGACCCGGGCGATTCTCTCTGGTTCACGCCCCTGCGCTTAAGGCGGGGAAAGGCTTGAAAACTCTTTTCTGGGTTAGCGGCGGAGGCTCTTCAGGAGCGCGATCTCGTCCCTGTAGCCCTGAAGGTCGCACGGCGTCTCGAGGTAGAACGGCAGGTCGCGGAGCATCCGGTGGTTGACGATGCGCGCGAGGGCGTCAAGGCCGATCTTACCTTTGCCGATCTTCTCGTGCCGGTCCTTGTGCGAGGCGAGCGCATTCATCGAGTCGTTCATGTGCACAGCCTTGAGGCGCTCCAGTCCTACCCTGGCGTCAAACTCTGCCAGGACGCCGTCGAGGTCGTTCACGATGTCGTAGCCGGCGTCCCAGACATGGCACGTGTCCAGGCAGACGCCGAGCGCGCCCCGAGGCACCCCGCGCGCCTCGGCGAGATCAATCATCGCGCGTATCTCGCCGAAGTCCCTGCCGAGCTCGCTGCCCTTGCCGGACATCGTCTCAAGAAGCACCACGGTCGACGGAAGGTGCCCGATCGCCGTCGACGCCGACTCGAACACCTTGCCAAGAATGTCCGCGACAAGCTCCATCCCCTTCTCCGCGCCCTGGCCGACGTGCGAGCCGGGGTGGAAGTTGTAGAGCGCGCCTGGCGTGAATTCCAGGCGCTTGAGGTCGTCGATGAACACGGACTCGGCGAACTCCCTAACGCGGGGCTCCGCCCCGGCGGCGTTGAGCGTGTATGGGGCGTGGGCCAGTATCGGACCGATTCCGTTCGCCGTGGCGTAGTCGATGAACGCCCTGACGTCGCCCTTGTCCATCGGCTTCGCCGCCCCGCCGCGCGGATTGCGCGTAAAGAACTGGAAAACGTTCGCACCGATCGAGACGGCGGTCTGGCCCATGGCGAGATATCCGCCGCTCGAGGAAAGATGGCATCCAATCTTCATGCCGATATTATACCAAAAGTTTCACCTCTGCCGACCGCGGCTTCCGCAAAGTCTGAAAATGTCCGCGGGCTATTGACTTCCGCAACGGAAAAGCGTATACTATGCGCCGTTTTCGGTTCCTAGCGAAAACTCCCGTGTCGGAGCGTAGCGCAGCCTGGTAGCGCGTTTGCTTCGGGAGCAAAAGGCCGAGGGTTCAAATCCCTCCGCTCCGACCATCTTCCCCAGCCTTCATTTCCCCGCGAATTCCCTCACCATCGCGATTTCGGGGCAGGTGAACGGATTCGCGTGCTTTGTGCAGTTGATGCAGCCAGTGTACAGCTTGTGCATCACGTTCGTCTTGGGTATCTCCCGGAATCCCAGCGCCCTGAAGAATTCCGGGGCGAAGGTCAGCACAAGGACTTCGCGCGGACGGAACGGGGCGACCCTCTCAGCGACGGCCTCGACAAGCGCCCTGCCGATGCCGCGGCGGCGGACCGGACCTTTGTCGGCGACGGACTGTATCTCGACCGCAGCAGCCTCGGGGTCGCCGATCTCCGGATGGACCTGGAACGTCGCGCACCCCACCATCTCGCCATCAGCCTCGGCTATGACGAACCTGTCGATGTTCTCGATGATGTTTCCCATCGAACGCGGCACGAGCTGGTCGCGGTTGAGGTGTATGAGCGCGAATATCCGCTCGGCGTCGGAAAGCGTCGCGCCCCTTATTGTGTATCCGTCTGACATGGCACTATTATACCAAACTTTTTGCCGGGACAACGAAATCGGCGCCCGTCGCAGGCCGCTAGACCGGCGGGGCGCCGTGGGAAGGCGGACGGGCGCCGGAGATCAGACGAGCCCGCGCTTGATGAGATGCTCTGCGATCTCGACGGCGTTCAGCGCCGCGCCCCTGAGAAGCTGGTCGCCCGAGACGAACATCTCAAGGCCCTTCTTGTCGTCGCGGCTGATGTCCTGGCGGATGCGCCCCGCGAGGACGTCGTACTTGGCCGTCGCGTCGAGGGGCATCGGATAGCCGCCGTTGAGCGGATCGTCGACGACCCTCACGCCCTCGCACTTCGAGAGGATCTCGCGCGCATCGGCGGGCGTGATCTCGTTCTCGAACTCGAGGTTAAGCGACTCGGAGTGGGCGCGCGCGATCGGGACGCGCACACACGTGCAGGAAAGCTTCAGCGTCGGATGGTGCAGCATCTTGCGCGACTCGTTGAGCATCTTGAGCTCCTCGAGCGTGTACCAGTTCTCCTCGTTGAACTTGTCGATGTGCGGGATGAGATTGTACATGAGCTGGTGCTGGAACGCCTTGACCTCCAGCGCCTCGCCCTTCGCGTAGGCCCTGATCTGGTCCTCGAGCTCGTTGAGGCCAGGCTGGCCGGCGCCCGACGCGGCCTGGTACGTAGCCGCGACGACGCGCTTGAGGCCCTTCGCCTTGTGGAGCGGCGCGACCGCCTCGAGCATGATGGCCGTCGTGCAGTTCGGGTTGGCGATGACGCCCTTGTTCCAGTCGAGGTCCTCGGGGTTCACCTGCGGGACGACGAGCGGCACCTCGGGGTCCTGACGGAAGGCGCGGGAGTTGTCGATCATCTTCGCACCGGCCTTGACGCAGGCGTCCTTGAGCTGGATCGCGACATCGGTCTTTCCGGCGAAAAGGACGATGTCCAGCCCCTTGAAGCAGTTTTCGTCCGCCTTCAGGACATGGTATGTCTCGCCGAGAATCTGCTCGTCGCGCTCGCGAGAGGCGAAAACCTGGACCTTCCCGTTGAGCGGAAAGTTCCGCTCGTTGAGGACCTTTATCATCTCGGTGCCGACTGCGCCGACCCCGACCAGACCAACGTTGTACTTTTTCATCGGCGCGTATTATACCAAAATTTCGCCGCGCGCGTCACCTGACGGTCACGCTCCAGCTCGCGGCGGGCTTCCGGCAGGTCGCCATGCCGCGCCCCACGCCGTCGACGACAAGCCCCGTCACGTTCACCGTGTACTTCTTGAGCTTCACGCCGTTCCTCGCGGTCTCCAGCGCGTACACCTTGAACGAACCCTTGAACGTGCCCTTCTTGGGCGTGTAGGTGAGCTTGAGCCCCGAAAGGTTCGTCCGCCCGCGGGACGTATCAACGATCAGCCCCTTGCCGGACGCCGCATCGTATATATCGGGAAGCGCCGCACCCTTCTTCGGTCTCGCCCACTTCACGGCCGCCGCCTTCGCGAACGTCCATCTGCCGCGGACCGTCTCGGCGACCTCGTCCGTCGGCATAAGCCCGACGAGCAGCGTCCCGGGGAACATGGAAACGTCGTCGAGCGCGATTTCCGCCGTGGCGGTCGCGCCGGTCCAGTTCCCGCCCACTGCCGCGGACTGCACATGCCAGCCGCCGAGCGAGCCCGCGAAGGCCGTTCCGCCAATGGTGACGCTGAGCGTCCCGCGGTTCCGCACCTCAAGCGAGACGGACACCGGAGACGCACCGTCAAGGCCGGAAACGGTCACGCCCTTGGCCAGGGACTTCTTCCCGTCGAGTCCGGTGAAGGAACCGGAAATCCTGCTCGTCTTCTTTCTGGCGTTGATCTTGCCGAGCTTCAGTTCGACTATGCCGACCGCGTCGCATCCGTCGTACGCGACGCCGCGCAGCGTCACGGCCTTTGGCGCATCGTACGCCGCGGTGATGTCGCCTGCATTCAGGATCTCGTAGCATGGCGCAGGAGGTTCCACGTCGCCGCCCGAATCGCCGCCACCGGAATCTCCTCCGCCGCCCGAATCGCCGCCACCGGAATCTCCACCGCCGCCGGAACCACCGCCGTTCTTCGTCCACTGCGCATAGTAGGTGACAGCCGCCGTCACCTTGGTCGCCGCCGTCACCTTCGTGCCGCCGCTCGCCTTAGTGAACCAGCCGTTGAGGGTGTAGCCGCTGCGCGTCGCCGCAGGGAGCGCGCCGAGGGCCTTGCCGCTCTCGACCGACCGCGTCGCGCTACCGGAAGCCATCGTGCCGCCGTTCGCGTTGAACGTGACGGTGTAGGCAGCCGGAGCGATCGGCGGCGGCTCGGGGATGCTGTTGTCTACGCGTATGGGACGCTCCTGCCAGGAGCCTGCCTTGAGCGCATCGCCCCAGCCCGCGACATACGGCGACACCCGGCTCTCCAGCCCCGGCGCCGCCTTCGCGTAGATGCCTTTGCCAACCGTCGGTCGGTCGCAGAGATACGTCACCGTCTTGAGATCCTTGCAGAGATCGAACGCATAATCGCCGATTTCCGTCACGCCCGCCGGTATCGTCACGTTCTCCAGGGCACATCCGAGCTCGTTCATGAACGCCATGGTGCATATGCGCATCACGCCATCCGGAACCGTCACGTCCTTCTCGCTGCCGTAGTAGCCGTGCAGGACATTGTGCACGATGACGAATTCGTCCCCGTCCGCCATGGCAAAACAGTACATGAATGCGGCATCTCCGATGTCGTCGATCTCATCCAGCCGCGTCACGCGCGTGAGTTCGGTGCAGCCGGCGAAAGCCGCGGTGCCGATGCTCGTCACGCTGGCCGGGAGCGTCACGCTTACCAGAGAGGGATTGCCCATCATGGCGGAACGCCTGTAAAACGCCGCCCCGCCTATGCGCGTCACGCCATCCGGAACCGTCACCTCGACTGCCGGACCGTAATAACCGTAGAGAACGTTCCGCACGATTACGAACCCGTTTTTGTCGGCTAATCCCGTACAGTTGGAGAATGCTCTGTCCGCGATGGTCTTCACGCCCGCCGGAATCGTCACGCCCGTCATGTTCTTGCAGTACGAGAACGCAAACTCCCCGATCTTAGTCACGGGCTTGCCGCCGAGGGTGGCGGGAACCGCGACCGCTCCCGTCGGCTCGGGATCAACCGCGCGTCTGTCCCAGTTGTAGATCTCCGCCTCGCCGTCTTTGACGCGGTACATCCAGGTGTAGCCGTCCTTGTCTGTCCACGTAGACAGAATGATGCGTATGGCGCGGTCTTGCCATGTGCCGGCCTCAAGTGCCGCGTCCCAGCCCGCCGCACCGTCCGGCACGGCCGACACGAGGTCATTGGGCGTGTCGCCGTAGATGGCCTCGCCCGTCTTCGGGCAGTTGCCGAGGTACGTCACTTTCATTAGCTTGTCGCAGCAGGCGAAAGCGGCGTCCCCGATTGTTGTGACGCTGGCCGGTATCGTCAATTCCCTGAGCGACGAGCAGAAGTAGAACGCCGACTCGCCGATTGTCGTCACGCCGTCGGGAATCGTCACGTCCGTGAGCGCAGCGCAGGATTCGAACGCGCTTAGCCCTATGACCTTCAGGTTTTTCGGCAGTGTCGCGGTCTTGAGCTGGTCGCACCCGAAGAACGCTTTCTCGCCGATCGCCTTCACGCCGTCAGGTATCGTCACCTTGCTGATGGGTGTTTCCGCGAACGCGAATTCCTCGATGTTCGTCACGCTGCCGGGGATCGATGCGTGCAAAAGCGCATCGCACCCCTCCAGCGCATGGGCTCCGATGCTGGTCACCGGCTTGCCGCCGAGCGTGGCGGGGATCACCAGCGAACCATTCGGCGCGGGATCCACCGCCACGGCGTCGTTATTGAATATCTGCGCCGCGTCGCCGACGATACGGTAGGTCCATGTGTGGCCGTAGGCGTCTGTCTCCGTCGGCAGCACCGCGCGGATGCTACGGCCCTGCCATGTGCCGGCCTCAAGCGCATCGTCCCATCCGGTCGTGCCTTCCGTCACAATGGATTCGGCGTCGTCCGGTGTGTTGGCGTATATGTTGTCGGCCGTCGGGCGGTTGCCGAGGTACCTCACGTAGTTGAGGTTGTCGCAGGCTGCGAAAGCCTGGTTGCCGATGCTCGTCACGCCCGCGGGCAGGGTGATGGACTCGATTGCGGTGTAGGCGAACGCATAGCTCCCGATTGAGTGGAGATATTTGGGAAGCTTCAGCGTCTTGAGTTTTACGCAAAGGCTGAACGCGCTGTCCCCGATGATCGTCACCTTTTCGCTCGAACTGCTCACGTCCGCCGATTCGAGATTGTCGCAGTGGTAGAAGGCGAAGGGCGCGATGTTCGTCACGCACTCCGGAATGAAGACCTCGGTCATGTTATTGCAGCTGCGCAAGGCATTGTTTCCAATGCTTCTGACGGTCCAGGTGCCAAGCGTAGCGGGAATCGCCACTTTGCCGGACGGGCTGGGCGAGACGGCGGTTGTGCCGCCATACCCGTCGTCATTGAAAATCTCGGCGGCGCCGTTGACGACGCGGTACGTCCAGGTGTAGGCGCCGATTGTCTTTGTTTCGGCCCGCGCACACAAAACGGCGAACATCGCCGCAAATGCCGTCAGCAGTTTCTTCATTGACTTGCTCCTTTCGCTTCGCTTAGGATGCCATATCCCTTGGTTGACTCAATTATACCATAATCAGAACAGCGTGACCACCGCAAAACATCAACCCGGCCGCCTTGCAGCAGCCGGGCTGTGTTCTCGATTCTACAGCTCTATGGAGCGCTGCGAATCAGGGCTCGACCGGAGTGAGCTCCGCGACCGGCTCAAGCTGCTCGACGGGCGTAAGCTCGACGACGGGCTCGATCGGAGTGAGCGGGTCGACCTTCGCGGTCTTCGCCGCGGTCGCCGTAGCGCCGCCGGCGACGCGCACCACGCCCTTCGGAGGGACCTTCACGTTCGGGGAGATCGTCGGCTTCGGAGGAAGCTTGAGCCCGGGCGCGAGGGTCTGCTTGGGCGGAAGCTTAAGCCCCGGCGCGAGACCCGGCTTGTGAGGGACCTTGAGGCCCGGCTTGAGTCCGCCGCCGATTGTCGGCCTGCGGATCCCCGCGGGAAGCGGATGGGGGGCGCCGGGACGGATCGGGAGCGTCGGGCGGCGAACCGTGGACAGAGGCTTCGCGGAATCCGCCGCCGCGCCGGCCGTAGCGGCCTCGGCGGGAGTGAGAGGAGCAGGAGGCGTGAGCTCCGTCTTGGCGGGGGCGGCCGAAGCGACCGGAGTCGCAGCCGCGGGTGCCGGAGCGGGCGCGGGTGCC
>JAFRJH010000032.1 GCA_017432385.1 Kiritimatiellia bacterium | reverse complement strand
GCCACGAGCCAGTACGCGAAGTCGATGAACGTCCTCTTCGCCGGCGCGCCGAACAACGCCACGCTCACGAACTTCCCGGTCCTCGTGAAGCTCTCGGCCGCGATCGACGGCTTCAGCTACGCCGACTTCCGCCGGCCGAACGGCGGCGACCTCCGCTTCGCGGACGCGAACGGCAACCTCCTTCCGCACGAGATCGACACGTGGAACTCCAACGGCGTCTCGACCGCATGGGTGAAGATCCCGGCGCTCACAAGGGGCACCGCCATCACGGCGCACTACGGATACACCGGCTCGGGCTCCCCCGCGGCAGTCGACGCGAAGGACGTGTGGGACGACGAGTACGTGGGCGTGTGGCACCTCGGAGAGGGCGCGCTGCCGCTGAAGGAGTCGAGCGAGACGTCGAGCGACTTCACGTCGTCCTACGGCGCGACGGTCGGATACGGGGCGGACGGCATCGTCGGCAGGTCGGTGGACTTCCCGGCGGGCGGGCTAACGAACGCGCTCGTCGCGGCGGACCACGATGCGCTCGACGGGTTCTCGAAGTTCACCATCGAGACATGGACGCTCCAGGACGCGCACAAGCAGAACGCCGGCATACTCTCGAAGCGCAAGGAGTACCAGAAGGATTGCGCCTACTATATCTACGACAGCGGCGAGACGGTGGCTTGCTGCGTAGGGACGAACTCCGCCACGGTCGCAAGGTGGAGCTTCAACCAGAACCAGAACCTAGGCGAGTGGACACACCTTGTCTATGCAGTCGACATGACCTCGGCCACCAAGAACGTCCATGGTTACAAGAACGGCACGATGAACGGATGGGAGCCGGATGCGGCGTTCTTAGGGCCGATGCCAAACAGCACGGAACCCCTTATCCTCGGCAACCTCGGCGCGAACAAGCCCGACTACGCGTTCAACGGAAAGATCGACGAGGTGCGAATCTCGAAGACCGTGCGCTCGAAGGAGTGGGTCAAGGCCACGTACGACACGATTGTCGACCAGGGATTCGCCGTCTGCTCGCTCGGGGAGATCGACCTCGGAGAGAGCATCACGAACCTCCTCCTCAAGGCGAGCACGGACAAGGAGAACCCGATCGACTACGTCGAGGACGAGAACATCCGCTTCGACTTCCGCCTCGACGGCGTGCTGGCGCTTCCGCTCGAGGTGCGCGCGAAGGAGCCGCTGCACATCATCTGGACGCGCACAGCGGACGACGGCGTGACCGTGAAGGGCACGAACACGATCTCCCTCTCGCAGGGATGCTCCGTCACTACCAGCCTCGCGATCCCCGGCATCGTGAAGATGACGGCGACGCTAGTCGGCTCCGACTACAAGGCGATCGAGTACTACAACGAGAAGAAGAACATCACCTTCGGCGGAGGCGCGGGCGTGGCGACGGAGAAGATGCAGCTCTCCACCGTCGAGCCCGCGGACTTCGACCAGTTCTGGGCCGAGGCGAAGGCGAAGCTCGCGACGGTTCCGTTCAACGACTCCAACGTCGAGCTCGTGGACGTGACGCCCGCCAGCCTCACCAACCAGTACTACATCTATGCCGCCAAGGTCCCGTGCTTCGGTCCGCGCCCCGTCACCGGATGGCTGACGGTCCCGAGGAAGCCGAACGCCGGCGGCGTCCCGATCCAGGCGAACTTCGACGGCTACGGATGCGTCACCACGGCGCCTAAGGTGCCGACCTACGGCGCCGGGCAGTGCGTCCGCTTCGCGGTCAATGCGCATGGCTACGACATGGTCGGGCACGACGACAAGTACTACAAGGACTTCAACGACTACATCAACAAGACGAACCGCACCTTCAACGGCACGACGTACGGCTACGCCTGTGCGCCGCAGGACTACGACAACCCGACGAACACGTACTTCTACTACATGGCGATGCGCATCATGCGCGCGTACGAGTACCTGAAGACGCGTCCGGAGTGGAACGGCAGGGACGTCGTCGCCGAGGGCGGCAGCCAGGGCGGGCTCCAGACGATGTGGGCCGGCGGTCTTGTCGACGGCATCACGAAGATCAGGCCCAGCATCACCTGGGGCTGCGACATCGGCTGCCCGTGGAACGGAAACGGCAACCCGTATCCCTCGCGCACCTGGGGCATTCCATGCGTTCCCGGGGCGTACTACTTCGACTCCGCGCTCCACGCGAAGCGCGTCCCGCGCGACTGCATAGCGGAAATCACCCGTCTCGGCATGGGCGACTACACGTGCCCGCCGCGCGGCGTTCTGCTCTCCTACTACAACATGAAGTGCGCGGTTTCGGCGAAGCTCGTGCAGGGTTCGGACCACGGCTACATCCCGCCGCAGCCGAACCAGCAGTTCACGATCTCCAAAGACGCCGAGCCGGAGCCTCCCGCGCCTTTGCCGGCAGTAGCGACCGACGCGGCGGGCTTCGACTACACGAACCGCATCGTCACGGTGACGGGTCTCGCGGCCGGCGAAACAGTCACGCTCGCGACATCCGGCTCGAACGGCGCAACGGCGACAGTCACGGCTATCGCGGACGCTAACGGCGAGGCGACGTTCAGCGTCGCCACGGCTCCCGCGACCGAGTACTCCTACACCGTCTCGCAGGGTGGCTCCGAAGTCGCGGCTGGCGGGTTCTTCACGGGCGGATGGAACGCCGGCGGCACGTGGTTCTCGGCGTCCGCG
>JAFRJH010000303.1 GCA_017432385.1 Kiritimatiellia bacterium | reverse complement strand
AGGAAATCGGCGGCGTGAAGCATCCGTTCGACGACCGCGAGGTCGTCCGCGCCTTTCGGCGCCACCCTCGTCGGTGATTTTTGGTATAATAACCCGAAACGCGCCGGGCGGCTTGATGTCCGGCGGACGGGATTCACACGAAAGGAAACGGCGACGATGAACTACGCGGAGGCGGAAAAGGTCCTGCGGAAGTGCGGACAGGAGCACGTGCTCGCATACTGGAAGAAGCTCGGCGGAAAGGAGCGCGAGGCGCTTCTGGGGCAGATCGCGAAGATCGACCCGAAGAGCGTCAGGTACTGCCAGGAGGCGCTCGCGAAGGGCGCCGAGGTGCCGGACAGCTCGAAGGGCCGGGCGCCGAAGGTCGCGGTCCTGAAGGGCAGGAAGCTCGCCGAGGCGGTCGCCGTGGGCGAGAAGGAGCTCAGGGCCGGGCGCGTCGCGGCGCTGCTCGTCGCGGGCGGGCAGGGGTCGCGCCTCGGGTACGACGGGCCGAAGGGCTGCTATTCGATCGGGCCGATCACGGGCGCGCCGCTCTTCTACTTCCATGCCAGGAAGATCCTCGCGCGCACCGTCCGCTACGGGCGGACGATCCCGTTCTACGTGATGACAAGCGAGGCCAACAACGAGGCGACGGTCCGCTGCTTCGAGGAGAACGGCTACTTCGGCCTCAACCCGGACGACGTGTTCTTCTTCACCCAGGGGATGTGGCCCGGCATGACGAAGGACGGGAAGATCATCATGGACGCCCCCGGCCACGTCTTCATGAGCCCCGACGGGCACGGCGGGCTTCTTGCGGCGCTCAAGCGCTCCGGCGCGCTGGCGGACATGAAGAGGCGCGGGATCAGGTCCGTCTTCTTCTTCCAGGTCGACAACCCCCTCGTCGAGGTCGCCGACCCCGCGTTCATCGGCTACCACGTCATGGAGAAGTCCGAGTACTCGCTCAAGCTCTGCGCGAAGCGCGAGCCGAAGGAGAAGGTCGGCATGCCCATGCAGTTCGGCAAGACGTTCCGCATGGTGGAGTACACCGAGATGACGGACGAGCAGTGCAACAGGAAGGGGAGGGACGGCAGGCTCTACTTCCTCTACGGCTCGCCGGCGATCCACGTCTTCGACCGCGCTTTCCTCGACCGCGAGGCGTCGAAGGCGATGCCGCTCCACCTCGCGTTCAAGAAGATCCCGTTCGTCGACGCGAAGGGGAAGGTCGTGAAGCCCGCGGAGCCGAACGGCTACAAGTTCGAGAAGTTCATCTTCGACGTCCTGCCCAACGCCAGGCGCGCGGCGTTCCTCGCCTTCGACCAGAAGGACGAGTTCTCGCCGGTCAAGAACGCGGAGGGGCCCGACTCGCCGGCGACGTGCAGGGCCGACATGCAGGCCAAGTGGCGCCGCTGGCTGGCGGAGTGCGGCGTGGACTGTCCGGAGGGGCTTCCGCTGGAGATCGACCCGGCGTACGCCGTCGACGCCGCCGACATCAGGGCGAACGGCGTCTGCCTCGGCGCCGAGTGACGGGGTCGGGACATGCAATTTCCCCTTGCGCTACGCGTCGCCAAATAGTATACTTGTCACATCATGACTTGCAAGCGAATCACGTTTTTAGGTTGTGCGGCGGTCGCGCTGTCCGCGTTCACGGTGCTTCCCGCCTTTGCCGAGGGCGAAAACGCCGCCGAGGCCGAGGCCGTCGAGGAGGAGAAGATCGACCCGGCGCTCCAGGCCGAGGTGGACTACGTCGAGGCGCTCGTCGACAGCGGATTCCCCGATTTCGCCGAGACGGTCATCGCCGCCACGAAGAAGAAGTGGCCGGAGTCCGACGCCATGTTCTTCGCGATCGAGATACGCGGCCTGCTCTCGCTCGGGAAGTTCGAGGAGGCGGAGAAGCGCATCGCGGCGCTGCCCGACCGCAACGGCTCCAAGTACTGGGCCGCGAGGCTGGAGGTCGCCAACAACTTCTTCGTGCGCGGCAAGAAGAAGGACTGCTCGGCGATCTACGACGAGTTCTTCAAGAAGTTCCAGAAGCCGCCGAAGGAGCTGCGCCAGTTCTACCTCCAGGCCTGCTACTCGTGGGGCCAGATCCTCACGGGCGACAGGAGGTTCGACGAGGCGACGAAGACGTACGAGCGCCTCCTGAAGCTCCTCAACCCCAAGACGAGCGACGACGACGCCAACATCTGGTGCAACGTCGCCTGCGAGACGGCCGAGATGTACATCCACCTCGCGTCCGACCCCAAGAAGGCGGCGGGCAAGGCCGGCTACATCAAGTCTGCCAAGAAGCTGGTCGACAAGCTCCTCTGGGAGCGCGAGCGCGCCGTGTACTTCGGCCGCGCCATAGCGATGAAGGCGCACCTCGAGCTGCTCGGGGGGAGCATAGCGAAGGCCCAGAGCACCATCGACGACTACATGGACCAGCTCGCGCAGCTCCACGAGGCCATCGTCGCGTGGGATCCCGACGGGCGCAAGGGCGTCCTTCGCCAGTCCCCGATGCCCATGTGCCGCTACATGCTCGCCGACATGCTCTGGCGCGAGGCGCAGGACGAGGCCAAGAAGCCCAAGAAGGACGACGACCGCATCAAGGCGCTCATGTTCGGCGAGAAGGACCGCAGCGGCAAGCGCAACGGCGCGGGCGCCTACAACCACGCTCTGAACGTCTTCATCAAGTACCCCGAGTCCTCCTGGGCGGCCCAGGCGGGCGAGCTCGCCGAGACCGTCCGCGCCTTCGCCGAGAAGACGTACGGCGCGAAGATCAAGGCGAACATCACGCCCGAGCAGATCAAGAAGGTCCGCCAGATGCAGTTCAAGGGCGCCAACGAGAAGCTCGCCGAGGGCAACTACGAGGGGGCGATCGCGGAGTACTCCGAGGCGCTTTCGCGCTACCCCGAGGGGCTTGAGTCGGTCCAGGCCGTCGAAAACATGATCATGGCCTACCTCAACCGCAGCTCGCGCACGGGCGACAAGGAGAAGAAGAAGGAGTGGCGGATCGACGCCGACGCGATCGAGGGCTACCTCTCCGAGCGCTTCGCCGGCAACAGGAACCGCCAGATAATGACGATGGCCGGCGACGCGGTCCTGCGCATCGCCGCCGTCGAGAAGCAGCGCGGCGAGATCGCGCGCTCCGACAGGCTGTACAAGGCGTTCCTGCTCAACTACCGCCAGCACGTCAACGAGCCGTCGACCGCGGCGGCGCTGGCCGGGGAGGCCCAGAAGGCCGAGCGCTACGCAGACGCCATCGCGCTCTGGGAGGTGCTCGACAAGTACTACACGAACTCCACTTTCTACACGACGGCGCTCTTCAACCTCGCCGTCTGCCACGAGAAGCTGGGCGAGCGCGCAGCCGCGATCGAGGCGATGGGGCGGTACTGCGGCGCCGAGAAGAACCAGCTCAAGAAGACCCAGGCGCAGATGCAGCTGGCGATGTGGTACCAGAAGGACGGCCTCGAGATCCTTGGGAGCGCCGAGACGAACGCGACCGAGGAGGCGGTCTCCGCGCAGCTCGCGAAGGGCTCCGCGCAGATCATACGCGGCATCAAGCAGTTCAAGGACTTCGCCGACCGCTCCGACAAGGCGCTCGGCGACCCCGGGACGCCGCCCGGCGAGAAGAAGCAGTACTCCATGCTCAAGGAGGGCGCGCTCTACCTGATCGGCGACTGCTGGAGCCGCATGACCAAGCCCGCGGACAAGCTCGAGGGCTTCCGCAAGCAGGCGATCGCGAGCTTCGAGGAGTACGTCAAGCAGTATCCGAAGGGCAAGTACGCGAAGGCCGCGTACGTGAAGCTCGGCACGATGTGCACGGTCGTCAACGACGTCGACGGCTGCAAGCGCGCCCTCGACGCGCTCTCCCGCGAGTTCCCCGACTCCGACGAGGCCAAGAACGCGAAGCCCAGGATCGCGAAGATCCTCGTCGAGATGGGCATGCGCAAGGAGGGAACGGCGATCTACGCCGAGATGCTCAAGCTCGACGGCAACTACACGGCCGGGCAGTTCGTGAACGCCGGCGAGGCGCTCATAGAGGCCCGCAGCTGGGACCTCGCCGACCAGGCGTTCTCCAAGGCGATCGACAAGGCCGGCACGAACCAGATGTCGACGGTGGCCCGTGCGCGCATCGGCCAGGCCAAGGCCCTCTACAAGCAGAACTCGCTTGCCGGCGCACGCGACCAGCTCGACCAGCTCCTCGGCGACGACAAGATGTCCCGCCTTGCGGTCGCGGCGGACGCGAACCTTCTGCTTGTCAAGGTCGCCTCCGAGCAGGGGCGCACGGAGAAGGACGACGATCTCCGCAAGAAGCACTTCGGCGCGGCGATCGGGGCGCTCAAGAAGCTCCGCACGTACTGGAAGTCGAAGCCGCAGCACGAGCAGGACGCGATCGACCTCATGTCGGCGGACGTCACGATCAGCCGCATGAACGCCGAGGACGCGATGGATCTCAAGGAGCAGGCAATCGCCTCGTGCGAGCGCGCGGCGTCGACGCTGCAGGGCTTCGTCCAGACGCACGGCGTCCGCGACGACGCGCCCTTCGACAAGATGTCGCCCGGCGAGGTCGCCAACCTCGAGCGCTGCTACACGGCCATGGTCCCGCTGTATGCGCGCCTTTCCCAGCAGAAGCCGGACGAGGAGGGCCGCAAGTTTGCGGCGGCGTACGTCCTCAAGTACGGCGGCGAGTACCTCGACCTCTTCCCGAACGGCAAGGCGCGCACGGAGATACAGAACTGCATCAACCAGGCCAACGCCGTCGGCGCGAGCGTCGAGAGCCTGAACGAGGGCTCTCAGGCGCCGGCCGAGCCCGCGGAGGCCGCGCAGGCTTCCGGCGACAAAGGATCTGAAGGAGAAAAGACAAATGAATAAACTCGCAATGGCGGCTCTCGTCGCCCTCGCCGCATCGTCTTCGTGGGCGATCAACGGCACCATCAAGGGCGAAAAGGGAATGTGGACCGGCGACATAAAGTGGCAGTCCCGTTCGAAGACGTATGCAATCAGCATCAAGAAGGGCAACACCGTCGTCAGCGCCGAGTGTCCGCTCGACAACGTCGAGCGAATCGACATCGACAAGCCCGCCGGCTTCGACAAGGCGGTCGAGCTGGTGACGCGCGGGCAGGGCGCCAGCGCCATCGCCTCGCTCACCAAGATCGTGCAGGACTACAAGATGCTGGTCTGGGACAAGCCGGCAGGCCGCTATCTCGTCGAGGCGTATCTTGCCGCGGGCAACGCGCAGAAGGCCTACGAGATCGCCTCCGGCATCATCTCGGAGGACAAGTCGGCCGCGTGGAGCAGCGACCTCGCCCCGGCCTACTGGCAGGCGCTGCTCAAGCTGAACAAGACCACGCAGCTTGAGAACTGCCTCAAGAAGGCCGCCGCGACGGGCGACCGCGCGTCCAGCGCCTCCGCGCTCGTGATGCGGGGCGACGTGATCGTCGCCAACGGAGCCGACTCGCCCGAGAGCTACCGCCAGGCGCTTACTGACTCCTACCTCCGCGTCGCGCTCATGTACACCGACGAGCCGTGCAGGGAGGCCCGCGCCACCGCCATGCGCAAGGCCGCCACCTGCTTCGACAAACTCGGCATGGCGGCGCGGGCCGAGGCCATGCGCACGCAGGCCGGAACGCTTTAACGGGCAAAAACAGTCAGAAAACTTAACCCCACCAAGGAAATACGAAAAATGAGCAAGTTCAAGAAGACGTTGATGGCAATGATGATCGTGGTCGGCACGTGCGCGGCTCCCGTCGCGGCGCTTAGCACATTCGGCCAGGAGATGACCGACGACAGCGGCAACGCCGTCTCCCAGGACACCCGTTCTTCGCAGAAGAAGAAGGGCGGCGGCTTCTACGACATCGACGTCGGCTCCGGCGCGGTCGGCATGCTCCTCTGGTTCGCGCTGTTCGGCGACGGCGCGCTCGCGATCTACTTCTCGGTTGACTGCTTCATCCTCATCAAGCCTGAGAAGCTTATGCCCAACCGCCTCATCGACCAGGTCCAGAAGGCGATGAGCGAGGGCGACATCGTCTCCGCCATGGAGGCCTGCCAGAACACCCCGTCCGTCATGTCCAACATCCTCACCGCGGCGTTCCAGCACGTCGAGGAGGGCTTCGACGTGATCCAGGAGGCGGTCTCCGCGGCGTCCGACCTCGAGCAGGAGAAGCTGATGCAGCGCCTGACGTGGATTTCCGTCTGCTCCAACCTCGGGCCGTCGCTCGGCCTGCTCGGTACGGTGCAGGGAATGATTCTCACGTTCCAGGCCCTCGCGGCCGGCGGCGCCGGCGACGCGGCGGCGCTCGCGAACTCGATCGGCCAGGCCCTCTGGACTACGGCCGGCGGCCTTATCGTGTCGATCCCCTCGATCACCACGTTCTACGCGCTCCGCAACAACGCGAACCGCCTCATTCTCCGCATGACCGCCGTTACGATGGAGTTCCTGAACGGCCTCCGCAACGTCGAGGTCGCGCCGGAGGACGGCGCTCCCGCCGAGATGCCGGCGTAAGGCGGACCGGGAAGGACCACCAACCAGGTCGCAGCCATGGCCAGAAAGCCACAGCAGAATCCGCAGCTCGACATGACGCCGATGATCGACGTCGTGTTCGAGCTCATCATCTTCTTCGTCGTCACCCTCGTGGAGACGCAGAAGAAGGACGAGACGATCGAGATCGAGGACGGACAGCATGGCGAGGTCATCACGCCGGACACGCTCCCCGCCCAGCACATGCAGATCGACATCGCCAAGAACGGGCGCATCTCGATGGGCAACGTCACCCTGCTGCCCGACGAGATCAAGCGCCGCGTAAGCGACAAGAAGGCGAAGTGGGGCGAGTTCCCGATTCTGATCCGCGCCGACTTCGCCACCGAGCACACCCACGTGAAAAAGGTCATGGACGCCTGCACTTCGGCCGGCATCTGGAAGCTCTCCTTCATGGCGGTGGGCGAGGACAAGACCCACGAGCGCAAGCGGCTCAGCAAGATGAGGAAGTGACATGTCGAGGAAACCGCAGGAAAATCCGCAGCTCGACATGACGCCGATGATCGACGTCGTGTTCGAGCTCATCATCTTCTTCGTGGTGACGATCAAGCAGGAGGACCTGTTCACGAAGCTCAACGTGAACCGTCCGGCCCCCGCGTCGTCGACCAGCAGCTCGTCCGACGAGGTCACCTGCAACATCGAGCTCGGCCGCCGCTACGACGGCAGCCCCCAGGGCGTCATCATCTACAACAAGCGCGAGGTCAAGCGCCCGGAGCTCGACTCGTGCCTCAGGGACATCGCCCGCACGTCCACTAAGACGCCGATCATAATCAAGGCTGCGGAGAACAGCCCCCACAAGGCGCTCGTCGACGTGCTCGACATCTGCTACAAGCACAAGCTGTACAGCGTAAGCGTGTTCACGCTCTAACGGAGGAGACGAAATGACAGAGGAAGCCGCCGCCATCGAGGAGGAGATCGCCATCGACCTCGAGGAGATCGCCGAGCGATATTCCGAAAAGGGGTTCTTCCAGCGCCTCAAGGAGATGTCCAAGGGCCTCGGGATGCCCCGCGACACGCGCGAGTACAAGCTCGCGAGGATCGAGCTCCAGCGCCTCGCCGCCCCGCTT
>JAFRJH010000302.1 GCA_017432385.1 Kiritimatiellia bacterium | reverse complement strand
TGCGAATCCGCCGCCGGACGTGAAGATCGGCTGCTACTACGACTGGGTCAATGAACGAGTCGACGAGGAAGGCGAGAAGAAGGACCTTAAGTGGATGAAGGAGAGCGGCATCACGCGCGCATTTCTCGCGACGGACATCCGCAACCGCACGCGGTTCGAGAATCCGTGGGACGGACAGGTGTTCGGCGACTGCGCGTTCAGAAGCGAGAAGTGGTGGCGCTGCCTAAGGACGGCGTTCAGGACGGCGGGGGAACTTGGAATCGAGATGGGGATCTTCAACGGCCCCGGCTGGTCGCAGTCGGGCGGACCCTGGGTCGCTAAGGAGGATGCGCAGGTCGCGCCGGACGGAACGTATCCCAAGAACGGACCTTGCTCGCCCGCAGCCACGGGCTATGAGGTGGACAAGACGAATCGCGCGGCTGTGCGGCGTCACTTCGACGCCTTCGTCGGCGACATACTCCGCCGTATACCGCCTGCCGAGCGTCCGACGCTCACTACCGTCGTCGTTGACAGCTGGGAGCGTGGACGCGTCGTGAAGCCGGAAGGCGATCCGCGGAAACTCTCGGACATAATCGCCGAGGAGTACATGGGCGAGCTGACGCGTTGCGCGCACGAGAACGGACTCATCACGTGGTGCGAGCCGTATTCGCATTCGCGCGGCGGATGGGACGGCGATTCGGCGACATACGGCGCGGCCGCGGACGAAGTGGCCGCGGAGTTCTGGGCGGGCGAACCGAAGAACGAGCGCGCGAAGGAGATCAAGGCGGCGCTTGGCGCGGCGCGCCTTGGCGGAAAGAACAAAATCTACGCGGAGAGCTTCACGGCCGGAAGCTGGACGAAATTTGCGAAGGACGACTGGTCGTTCGAGTCGCTCAAGCCATACGCCGACAAGTTCTTCAGGAAGGGCGTCAACGCGACTATTCTGCACGTGGTAATCTCCCAGCCGGGCGATGAGTCCGAGCCGCCGGTCAGGCCCTGGTTCGGCACGTTCTTCGACAGGCGCAGCAGAAATGCCGCTGAGATGAAGAAGCTCGTCCCGTATCTGCGTCGCTGCAACTTCATGCTGCAGCAGGGCCGTCCGGCGGACGGCCGCACCGATACGCGCATCCTTCCCGACGGCACGCGCATCTGCTTTACGGAGCAATCGTTTTTCGAAGTCGTTTTCCCCGGCGGTCGAACCGAAACGTGGAATCCCGTTTCCGGTAAATGAATTCCTGAATTACAGAAATTCCGTTACAGTATTGCTGTAATGGGCGAGAATGTGCTATAATTACCAACATGAAGCTGAAAAATCCATTTTTGACGCGAGGATATGCTGGATCAGACTACTTTTGCGACAGAGAGTCTGAAACGCGCAAGCTACTTGATGCGTTTGACAATGACCGTGACATTACGCTCATAGCTCCGCGTCGATATGGAAAAACTGGCCTCATACACCACGCCTTTTCACGGCTTCCAAGTGAGTTTACAGGAATCTATCTTGATATCTACTCTACGCGCAGCCTTGCGGATTTTTCGTCATTGTTTGCTTCTTCCGTGATTGGTGCGCTGGACAGCAGAATCGATTCGGCGGTATCGGCTGTTGGAAGATTTTTCAAAGCCTGCCGTCCGACTGTTGTGCCGCAGGAGGACGGTATGCCGAAATTTTCCTTCGATGTCGTGCCTTCGAATGCGGAGGCAACAATCAAGGAAGCATTTGAGTATTTGAAGTCTAAAGACAAGCGCGCCGTAATCGCCATAGACGAGTTTCAGCAGATTGCAGAATATCCGGAAAAAGGCGTGGAGGCTCTTCTTCGCGGGCAGATACAGCTCCTTCCGGGCGTCAGGTTTGTGTTTGCAGGATCGCATAAGCACATGATGGAGGAGATGTTCGTCTCGCCGAACCGCCCGTTCTATCAATCGACACAGATACTGTCTCTGCATACAATACCCTGCGATTCGTATTCAGCGTTTGCCCGACGATTCTTCGACGGGGCCGGACTTCCATTTGATTCTGCTGTTTTCGAGGAAGTCTACCGCCGTTTCGACGGGATTACGTGGTATGTTCAGGCGGTTATGAACCGCATCTGGGGGGCCGGTGATGGCTTGTCCAATGTGGCACAGGTTGATGCTGCGGTTAAATCCCTTGTTGAAGACCAGAGCGATGTTTATCATGACTTGATTCGTTCGCAAAGCGAAGGCTCGCGCAAGATGCTAAGGGCCATAGCGCGCGCCGGGGCTGTGCGTCAGCCATCTGCGGGCAAGTTCGTCGCTTCTGCCGGATTCAAGGCTGCGTCTAGCGCGGCGTTTGCGCTAAAGGACTTGCGCGCTCGGGATCTTGTCTACGAAACGGATTCGGGCTGGGTCGTGTATGATCGCCTTTTCGGCGTCTGGCTTCGAGAAAATTAAGTACAAGCTCTTGTCTTGCCAAAGGAGGTACCCGACTGGGTATTTTCGGCGGGGGCGGGGTTTGGTAGAATGATGGCATGAAAATCAAACTTTGCCGTCTGTGTCTCTCCGCGATTGCCGCGGTTTCCGTCTCTGTCTTCGCGTTTGCGGACGGAGGGCCCAATGCCTCTAAGGCCGTCGACGGGAAAAGCCTGGCGCTGGAGGAGTTCCATGGAAGCGACACGCTGATGAACCGCGCGTGGCAGTTCCGGCTCGGCGACGACGCCTCGTGGGCTTCCGTGGACTGCGATGACGCGAAGTGGCGCTGGCTCGACCTTCCGCATGACTTCCAGTTCGAGCTTCCATGGGACAAGGGGGCGCGTCCGGCACACGGCTACAAGCCGCTTAAGGTCGCGTGGTACCGCCGCCACTTCAAGGCCGATCCGGGATGGAAGGGGAAGCGTGTCTTCGCGGAGTTCGAGGGCATCATGGCCGTCGGCGACGTCTTTCTCAACGGAGATAAGATTGCGTCGACCGAATACGGCTACCTCGGCTGCTGTGCGGACCTTACGGCCAAGCTCAACTGGGAAGGCGACAACGTGCTGGCCGTGCGCGCGGACTGCGGACGCAAAGAGGGCTCGCGCTGGTACACGGGCGGCGGCATCGTGCGCGACGTCCATCTCGTAGTGAAAAGCCAGGTCTCGGTCTCGCGCAACGGATTCTACATCAAGTCCGGCGTGAAGGACGGCGCGGCGTTCGCGGACGCGCTCGTGCAGCTCGACGGATATATGGGGCAGGGAGGGAAGAACAAGCTTGAGATCATCCTCGAGGTGTTCGATCCGGACGGCAAGCGCGTGGCGCGCGAAAGCGCCGTTGCGCCGTGGAGCAAGAAGGCGCACCAGGAGGTGGCGCTTCCGCGCGCCGCGATATCCGCGCCGAAACTCTGGGATATCGACTCGCCGAATCTCTACACCGCGACGGCGACGCTCAAACTCAACGGAACGATCGTGGACCGCGCGAAGGAGCGGTTCGGAATCCGCACCATCGCGTTCGACAAGGACTTCGGCTTCAAGCTCAACGGACGAAAGGTCTTCCTCGCCGGCATGGCGAACCATGCGGACCTCGGTGCGCTCGGCGCGGCGGTTTTCGACCGCGGCATCGAACGTCAGTTCCGCACGATGAAGGCATTCGGATTCAACGCCGTCCGCTGCTCGCACAATCCGTACTCCAAGAGCTTCCTCCGCCTCGCCGACGAAATGGGTCTGCTGGTGGTGGACGAGCTGATAGACAAGTGGACTACTGGCACGCATTATTGGAACGGGCGCAAGCCGTTCATGGAGATATGGCCTCAGCTGATCACGGAGTGGGTGAAGCGCGACAGGAACCATCCGTCCGTCATCGTGTGGTCCATCGGCAACGAGACGCAGATGCGCGAGGACATCTGCGGATTCGATACGGATGACTGGGGTGTCACCGCATACCGCATCTTCGACACGATGGTGAAGCGCTGGGACGCCACGCGTCCGACAACCGCCGCGATGTTCCCCGCGCGCGAAGGATCCGTCACAAGGAAGGACAAGGGCTTCAACGAGGATCCGAAGCCGCCGGAGCTTTCGCGCGTCACGGAGATCGCGAGCTTCAACTACTGCTACGAGGACTATCCGTCCTACAAGCGCCACGCACCGGAGCTCAACATCTTCCAGTCCGAGGCGAGCGTCCACGCGCTGCAGCGTCCGTATGTCGCGATGGACCGCGAGCATTCCATCGGACTCTGCTGGTGGGGTGCGATCGAGTACTGGGGCGAGTCGGACGGCTGGCCGAAGAAGGGGTGGTCGTATTCGTTCTTCGACCGGACGCTGGAGCCGTTCCCGACGGCGTACCTGATCAAGTCGTTCCTCGCGTCCGAACCGATGGCGGAGATCGCCGTCGTAGAGCCTGCGAAGGGCGACGAGGCGGTCGTGTGGAACGACATCAAGGTCGGACGCATGAACGCGGTGAGCGACTGGACCTTCCCGGAGGGGTCTGTGCTGCCCGTCGTCTACGTCTACACGAACGCGGAGGAGGCGGAGCTGTTCGTGAACGGAAAGTCGCTCGGCGTGAAGAAGAACAACGAGACCGATCCCAAGACGGCGCACGCGCTCCGCTGGGCGGACGTGAAGTACGAGCCCGGCAGGATCGAGGCTGTCGCGCGCAAGGGCGGGAGTGAAGTCGCGCGCCGCACCCTCGAGACGGCGGGAAAAGCGGTGCGGCTCGAGGCGGCGGCGGAGAACGCGGATGGCTGGAAGGGCGACGGACAGGACCTTCTCTACGTACACGTCACGGCTGTCGACGAGGCTGGGCGTCGCGTGCGCGCGGCGGCAGATTCCGTCAAGTTCGAGGTTTCCGGCGCTGCGACGCTACTTGCCGTCGACGACGGAGACGAACGCACCGACCTCCTTTTCCGCAACGTCGACGAAAAGCCGCTCCGCGACGGTTCGCTGCTCGTCATCCTGCGCTCGAAGGCGCAGCCCGGCGAAGTGACGCTCAAGGCGACTTCCGCCGCATTCGCGCCGCTTTCGCTCGGTCTTAAGACTCAAAGGTAATCATCCAAAATATTTTGTCAATCATGAAAAGTCGTCTTGTCTGCTCGCTGTTCGCCATTGTCTTCTGCATGCCGCAGATTTTGTTTGCGCAGTCCGTGGAGCGTCCGCGCCCCGCCGGATGGGACCGCATCGTCCCCGGCGGACGCTTCATGGACCGCTTCGAGGAATCGAAGCCGATTGGTCCGCTGACCTCCGAATGCTGGGGCGGCGACAACGTCAAGCCGCGCGACGTGCGCAACGGAATGGAGGAGCCCGACTACTCCTACTGGGGCGGGAACATCGTCTATGTCGACGGAAGGTACCATCTTTTCGTCGCGCGCTGGAAGGAGTCGGAGCCGAAGGGGCACATGTTCTGGCCGAATAGCGAGATAGCGCACTGCGTGTCGCCCCGTTCCGACGGGGACTTCAAGTTTGTCGAGGTGATCGGTCCGGGGCACAACCCCGAGCTCTTCCGCTGCAAGGACGGATCCTTCGCCGTCTACTGCATCGATTCCAAGTCGCAGGCGCACGTCTACCGCTCCGCGACGGTGAACGGTCCGTGGAAATACGAACGCCTGCCGCTCGACCTCAACGGGCGCAAGCTCATCGAGGGCGAGTCGAACTTCTCCTTCACGCGGCGTCCCGACGGCTCGGTGCTCGCGGTCTGCCGCGGCGGGGCTATATGGCTGAGCGAAGACGGAATCAAGCCGTTCGTGATGATGACAGGCCGCGTGTATCCCGACGTCGCGGGGCGCTTTGAGGATCCCGTCCTGTGGCGCGACGAGGTGCAGTACCATCTTGTCGTCAACGACTGGCTCGGGCGCGTCGCGTGGTATCTCACGTCGCCGGACGGCTTCAACTGGACGACTCAGCCGGGCGAGGCGTACATGCCGGGGATCGCCCGCGTTGCAGGAGGCGTGACGAACGAGTGGTTCAAGTACGAGCGCATGCGCGTGACGACGGATGTGTACGGGCGCGTCTTCCAGGCGAATTTCGCGGTCATTGACTGCGTGAAGCGCGAGGACCGCGGCGGCGACATTCATTCGTCGAAGAACATCACGATTCCAGTGAATCCCGGACGCCGCGTGCAGACATTCCGGAAGACGCGCCGCGGATGGGAGATGCGCATCATGAAGGAGCGCGGGTTCAATCCGCTGACCGACGTCGATGTCGAAAGCGTGACGTTCGGTCCGCAGTCGATGGTCGCCTTCGGCGCGGGCGTGAAGCCCGTCGGGACGGACGAGGCGAACGGCGATCTCGTCCTGATCTTCCCGCTCATCGAGCTTGACACGCCGGTCGTGAAGGCGCTCGGCCGCGAAAAGTCGGGCCGGCTCTTCTTCGCGACATGCCGCACCGACGGCACGAAGCTCGCCGGCGACTGCCGATTCGGCACCGGCGATGTTGCGAAGGGGCCTTCCGTACCGCGCGTTCGCAATTCTGATCCGACGGCAAGTTTGACCGCAAGCTTCTCCCCGACGGTCTCCATCCCAACGCCGATGGTTATGCGCCCTGGTTTGAACGGCTGAAGAAGTATCTGTGAGCGGAGTCCTCGATGTTCCGCGTGAAAACGAGTGTTCGCGCCGCGAAATGAAAATTCGGCTTCCCCACCCATTAGGGTAGGTCGGGGGTGGGCGGGTTTTGGTATCATTGTGGCAGAATTTGCAAAAGGAGGGTAAAACACAATGAAACATTCGACAGTTCTGGCGGCGGCAATGGCAATCGGCCTCGCATTCCACGCGCATGCGAAGACGTATACGCCTGTGTTTACGCAGTCGTTTGACGATGCTGATACCTATACGGCGAACTTCTACGACGGATCTGTCGCGAGCGACATCCTCGGCACATCCGAGAGCGACCCCGGGACGGCCATAACCGGCGAAACCGAACAGAAGCAGCGCTATGGCGCGACAGAAGGGGAGATGTTTTGTTTCCACAAAAAGACAAGTAGTTCGAGCACGAACAGGGCGCTTTACAAATTCCCTTCGTCTGTGACGGGTCTGTCCGACTACAAGCTAGAGTTTGACTACTATTTGAGCCCGGGGGTAGGCGGCGACACTCGTCACTCCGCGCTTGTCATCAAAGGCTCTAACGGTGTCATTGCGACATTCGACAAACCCGCCGGTGGGACGAATGGCGGGGTGACCGATGATTGCAATCTGATCTATGGAGAGGGCTCGTCTTGCACAAATACTTTCTCTACAGGCGGTCGTGGTTCCGATCCTTCTAATTCCCAATGGGCCCCGTACTGGCTGCATGTGACGATTTACGGCAATGCGACGGATGGACTTTTCATGTCGATCGCACAGGATAATGGAACTGTCGTTCTGTCCGATATCCGCGTTGGCAACTTCCAGACGGTCGACCGCCTGTTTTTCTACGTAAATTACAGCAAGAGCAACGATTATGCCAAGATATTTGCGCTCGACAATGTTGTCTGCTCCAGTGGAGCCAATCAGACTTTCACCTGGACTGGCGCGGAAGAAGACAACAAATGGGCGACCCCCGGCAACTGGACGGTGGATGGCGAGGCGACCACGAAGTATCCCGAGATCGGCGATGCAGTCTCGGGGCTTGACGCCACCGCGCTGGCCGCGATGGATATTGCCGTCAAGCTTGAGACGTCGGGTGGAGTGACGAGGTTCGTGAACTCCTGCGCGAAGAATGTCAAGGTGTGGACGGGGGCAGGAACAGACACAAATTGGTCGACGCTTGAAAATTGGGGGTACACAGCCGGCTTCGCAGCGTATGAAATTCCCGCTGAAGGATCAACAGTCGTATTCCCATCGACCTTTACAGACGGTGTCGTCGTCACGCTGACGAACCATCTTTGCGGAACAGACAAGCCTGGCGAGGGATATACATTCAACCTTGAAACAGATACCACCATTCAAAGTGCGTCATCTACCATTTATTATCTTAACCCCAGAACCGTTTCTGGCAATGGCAAGTTGACCCTCGGCAATGTGCAAGTCAGAACGAAAGTGAGCGATGGGGCGTGTGCGTTTAATGTCGAACTTTGCATAAAAGATTCGGTTACGCTGTACCTGCGCGGCGGTGGAGCCAAGGTCACGTTTAGCGGAGCACTTTCCGGAACGGGAACGCTCAAGCTTGATGCGGATGGAAATAGCAACCATTCGTTCACAATGACTGGGGACATGAGCGGCTTCAGTGGAACATTGGAACTGTCAGAGGTTTTGCGTAATAATGCTGCCAACTGCTCCTATTCCTTCAACGGCGACGATTCGACAATCGACCTTTCGGGCGCGACTGTCTCCATTGCCGATCCGATGACGATGACGCTCGGCGGGACCTATGACAACAACATTCTCAAGATCGGTGCGCTCACGGGAGCGGGCACGATCAAGAACAACACGGCGAATGCGATGACGCTTCAGGTCGGCAGCGACGGGACGGACGCGGAATCGTCCGCCGTCCTTTCGGTCGCCGACGGCACTGGCGCCTGGACGGTCGCGAAGACCGGCGCCAACACCCAGTCGCTGACCGACGAGACCGTTGCCTACAACCTGACGCTGGCCGATGGCGAGATTGCGCTTCCCGTCGGCAAGACGCCCGGCACGGTCGCCAAGACGGGCGGCAAGTTCGCGTTTGCCGTTCCTGGTGATACGTGGACGGACGGCGAGGCGCACACGCTTTTCACCTGCTCGGACGGCGTCGCGGCCGAAACGCTCACGTCGGCAGATGTCACGCTCGACCAGAATGCACTGACGAAGACGTGGCTGCCGGTATATGACAACAGCAGCGCCAACACGCTTTCGGTGAAGTTGACCGAGGCCGAGTTCGTCTGGGTGGGCGGCACAAGCGGCCGTTGGAACGATGCCGCGAACTGGACGGTCAATGGTGTGGCGGCGCCTGCAGCACCAAAAGGCGGGGAGACGGTTTCCATTGACGGGGCGACGGTCTTTGTGGCACCAACTGTTGACATGTCTGGCGTCACGCTTCAGAATGACGCTAAACTTGCCCTTGCATTCACAGACTCTGTCTTGAGCTACACGATCCCAGCCGGTTTTGTCAAGGCCAATTTTGTAGCGGCGGGTCCGTATGACATCGCCGAAAATGCAGGCGTTCTCGCGGCGACCCGCGTCGCCACCAATTTCACATGGACCGGCAGCGTTTCTAGTGAATGGACATTGCCCGAGAACTGGTCAGTCGGCGGGGGCTATACGGGAGTCGTGCCGGGGACGGGCGATGCCGCGGTGTTTGGCACTTCGGCAGAGGTGTTGGTCTCGGCGTCCGCCTATGCGGGCGAAACGCGCTTGGATGCTGACGTGACGTTCAGCGGCGAGGCGAAGTTGCAGTGTCCGCTTTGGCGCGGCGATGGCAAATTGTCGCTCGCTGGCATCACCTTGACGGCTCCCACGGAGGGGCATTTCATCATCAGCAACAATGTTGAAGTTGTCGCGAAAACCACGAATACGTTGACGCTGGAGACGGCGGCCAGCAGCAGCGAGAGCGACTACCGCTATATTTATCTGGAAGGCAATATGACAGGAGCCGGTTACCTTGCTCTTGACCAGCGCTCTCGCCAGGGGCTAGCAGGCGGCAAGTTCTCCGGCGACAACCGTGAATTCTCTGGCGAGATCGAAGTCGTGAACTGCAGGGACAATCGCGACACGACTCAGTTCATCGGCGCGCATTCGACAAGTTCAAATGCCGTTTACACAGTTTATGGAAAGGGCGACAGCGGCAACACCGTCAGTATGTTCCCGACACAGAATACGACGTATTACATTGGATCGATTGACGGCAACGTGCAACAGGCGCGTTCCGGCGCGCCAGGGAATGTCATTCTCGAGATTGGCGCCTTGAACAGACACACTTCCATCGGCGGGTACGTCGGCGCCAGCAACCCGACTGGCATCCGCAAGGTCGGCACGGGCAAGCTGACCTGTTCGGCGGGCAACATCGGCGATGTCGAGATTGTGGGCGGAACATACGAAGTTACGGGCAATGGCCAGTCGGGAACGGTAAAGTTCACCGGCAACGGCGTTTTCCGCAGCACGATCGCCAAGTCTGGAAGCGGCGATGATATCGACTATGCGCAGAAGCTTGACGGCTCGGAGAATTATCCGATCGTCTTCGATGACGGTGGCCTCGAGCGCACATGGGCGACGGCAATCAAGGCGTCGAACAAGGCTGGCTTCACCAAGATGGGCTCCGGCACGTTGACGCTTGAGAAGGTGCCGCTCTACACGGGGCTTACCACGGTCAAGGAAGGCACGCTCGTCGTGCCGGAGGGGTCCGACATCACGTATAACCCGCTCTCTTCGGGCACGCTTACCGGCGTCACGCCGACGAAGTTCGCCTATCCCGCGGGAACTACGCTGACGGGTGCTGAGACGACTAAGACGTTTGATGGCGTGCTCGACATCTCCAACGTGACGGCAATTGACGTCTCCGGCGCGACGCTTGTGAAGGGCCAGCCCTATGTAATCGCTTCTGCGACTACAGTAACTGGGTTTACGAAGGACATCATCGAGCTGACGCTTCCTGCGGAGACAGATCCGGCCAAGTGGACGGTTAAGATTATGTCAATCGACGCCAAGCGCAGCCTCTGCGTCGCCCCGCTGACGAATCCTTTCGTCATCACTGTTCGCTGACAAGCTGGCGGGCAAGTCGCAAAGCCGGCCATGTAGAACATGCAAATCGTGCAGAATTTCTACACGTTTCTACATGTTCTACACGGCTTGCAAATACTATAAACAATTAGGGACTTCCCATGAAGCGTTGTCTGAAACTTGCAGTTGTCTGTTTCCTATGCGCGGTCGGCTTTGCGGGAAGTTCTAACGCGCTTGTCGGGCACGTTCCAGGCGTTGAGACAAAGACCGATCGAAAGGAGAAGATATGATTGGAAAAAATGGATTAGTTGCCTGCTTGGCGGGCTTTGCACTTTGCGCGACTGCCGAGGAATGGGTGTATCCCCTGCGCGAAGCGGACGAAATCACGTCCCTCGACGGCGAATGGGATTTCACTCTCGTCCGCAACGACGACGAGAAGCCGGACACAGTGACGCGAGAGTCCGGTAAGATCCGCGTGCCCGGCAACTGGGAGACACAGGGCTACAAGCATCCGCAGTACGGCAACCAGATGCAGAACCTCACCGGAACGTACGTGCGCACGTTCGCCTACGATCCTATGTGGGAAGGGCGCAAGGTGATGCTGCGGCTTGACGGCGTTCTCTTCGGATACGACCTCGAGATCAACGGCGTGCGCATCGCCTCTGACGTGACGAGCGCGTACAACCTTCACCAGTTCGACGTGACCTCGGCGCTGAAGAAGGGCGAGAACGAAATCAAGGTGGCCGTCAAGACGCGCGTGCCGGGATGGCTGTGGGATACGAACGACTGCTGGTGCCTCGCGGGAATCTTCAGGAGCGTCGAGATGTTTTCCGTGCCCTCCGACGGATGGATCGCCGACGTCACGTTCGTCTCACGCCGCGTGAAGGGCGACGACTGGTGTGCCGAGGTGAAGGTCGATGTCGCAGGCGGTGCCGAGAAGCCGGTCGCCGTGAGACTCATCGCACCTGACGGTGCAGTCGCCGCGTCCCTCTCGTCTCTTAAGTCTCTTGCGTCCCTTTCTCTTCGAGCCCCCAGGCTCTGGACAGCCGAGACGCCGAACCTCTATACGCTCGAGGTCTCGTACAACGGCGAGACCGTCCGCGAGAAGGTCGGCATCCGCGAAGTTTCCTCGGACGAAAAGTCGATCTACATCAACGGGGAGCGCACAATCTTCCGGGGCGTGTGCTGGAACGAGATCATGCCGAAGGTCGGCCGCACCATCACGCGCGAGCTCCGCCGCGAGCAGATGCTGAAGATGAAGGCCCTCGGAGTCAACTACATCAGGACGGCGCATTATCCCTTCGGCGTCGACTTCTACGAACTCGCCGACGAGCTCGGCTTCTACGTCGTGGACGAAGTGCCGTTCGGCTCGCGCGGATCTAGGCTTTTGAAAAACGACAGCTACGAGCCGCTCCTCATCGACCGGACGGAGCGGACGATCCGCCGCGACAAGAACCATCCGTGCGTGTTCATGTGGACGTTCGGCAACGAGAACAAGGTGCGGCCCAACACGATCGCCGTCTTGAAGTACGCGAAGGCGAAGGACCCGACGCGCCTTCGCGCATTGCCGCAGACATGGGACTCTCTTCGGGAGTGGACGCAGAATCCCGACAGCGAGCTGGTGGACGTCTTCTCGGGGCATTACTTCGACGAGGAGCGCTTCAAGTACTGCCGCACGCTCAAGAAGCCGTTCTTCCAGACCGAGTTCTCGCATGCCTGCGGCAACGGCTTTTCGCAGTTCGAGGATCGCTGGCCGCGCATTCTCGCGAGCGAGAACTTCGCAGGCGGAAGCGTCTGGATGTGGCAGGACCAGGCCGTCGAGACCGACGGCGCGTTTCCGCTGGGATACGACGAGAACGGCAACCCGCAGCCCAAAGAGAATCCAAAGGACAAGGTGCGCAAGACGACTAAAGACGTGCAGGGCGTCTGGGTGGACGACAAGACGTTCTGGGACAGCTACGGCGAGCGCGGCACGGACGGCATCTGCTATGCCGACGGCACGCCCAAGGAGTCCGCGCTTTTGATGGCGCGCTTCTACAAGGCGTTCCCCGGCCTGCCCAAGGTCGAGAAGCCCGCGGACTGGGAAACAATCTCCACTCCGTTCCCGGTTCCCCGCTTGTCCGCCGTAGCCGCGGCGAAGGCGGATTCCCCGTTCCCCATTACCCCAGAACAGCTTCTTCTGCGTGTCGGGCGCAAGATGACGGTCGTGCCGCAGGCGCAGACGATCGGCAAGTCGAAGGATTTCCTCTACTGGTACGATCCGTACATCTTGAAGCCCGAGGTCAAGAAGGTCAACAAGGACGGGTCCGTCAAGGTCCGCTGGTCGAAGTACGACAACCCGAAGGAGAAGCAGCACATCGACGGAACGATCCGCATCAAGGACGGTGTCGTCGACTACGAGCTCGTTCCGTCGGAGAAGTGCAGGGGCGTCCTCGTCGAGTGCGGTTTAGCGCTTGATCTCGGCGAAGCCGTGACGCGCGTCGACTGGGCGGGCCTCGGGCCCTACCGCAGCTATCCAGGCAAGAAGCTCCACAACGACTTCGGCGTCTGGGCGAAGGACAAGCGCGACCTGTACTTCGACGGGGCGCGCATGGAGTCGCGCTGGGCGGTCGTGTCCGACGGCGCGAAGGGCGTCAAGATGGAGAACGCCGACGGCTCCGACATGACCTTCAGCGTCGAGAACGTCGACGGCCGAGTCGTTCTGACGCACCACGACGTCCTCATGACGCTTGGCGGCAAGTCCAACCGCCCCGGCGTGGACTTCTCGTTCACGAATCTCGTCCTGAAAGGCTCGATAAGGCTTTCCGAAGTCGAGGGCCTGAAGCTTCCCGAGGTGAAGGTCTATCGTCCTTTCAAGAGCACCTACGGATTCTGAGGGCTGTGCCATGACAATGCTTCCGATCTTGCTTGCCGCCGCGATGGCCTTCCCAGACGGGAAGAGGTGTGCGGTCACATACACGTTTGACGACGGGCTCGCAGATCAGTACGAAGTCGCGTTCCCGATGTTCCGGGAAGTGGGGCTGAAGGCGACGTTCTTTCCGATAACGGACAAGGTGGGCGACCCGAAGGGCCTCAAGTCGAAGGCCGAGCGCGGAACGCCGCTGATGACCTGGGCGCAGCTCAAGGAGATGTCCGACGCCGGGATGGAGATCGGCACGCACGGCGCGTCCCACGGCAAATATTCGAAGATGACGCGTCAGGAGATGCTCGCGGACATGCGGCGCGGCAAGGATGCGGTCGAGCGCGAGATTGGACGTCGCTGCGGCAGCTTCGCGTCGCCGTTCAACGCGAAGCGCGGCGTGGATGGAACGTCCGTCGAGGAGGCGGCGAGGGAGGCGGGGTTTTCCGCGATGCGGATGTTCCAGAAGGCGGCCGGCGGCGCGATGACGGCGGAGAAGATGAACGCGCTCGTCGAAGCGGCGCGGAAGAAGGGCGACTGGCTCGTCTTCATGTCGCACGGGATGAAGCGCGGCTACGACGCCTGGGAGAACCCAGAGGAGTTGAAAAAGCATCTTGAATGGGTGAAGGCGCAGCCCGATGTCTGGGTTGGGACGTTCGGCGAAGTCGCCGCTTACACTTTAGAGGGAAACGATGGACTTCCATAAGATGAAAAAATAGAGAAAACTATCATGAAGCAACTTATCGCAGTTATCGCTCTTTCGGTCTGCTTTGGAGCCTTTGCCGACTCTGTCGCCAATCGGCCATCTGACTTAGCCGATACTTTCAGCCTCAATGCGGACTGGCGGTTCACGAAGGCGCCTGTGACTATTCCGCTCGCGCAGGCGAAGGCCAGCGTTGAGACGAAAGGCGTCAAGGTAGAGGATCCTGCGTTCGACGATTCGGCGTGGGAGATCGTATCGGTGCCGCATCCGATCAACGCGCGCGATTCTTTCGATAACCACGCTGTTGACGCGGGCGAATCGAGCTTCTGGCGCGGAATGGCGTTCTACCGCAAGCGATTCACTCTCGACGCCGCGCCGAAGGGGAAGGCCTTCCTCACGTTCGAGACTGTGAGACAGACGATATATCTCTGGGTGAACGGGAAGTTCGCAGGCTACTACGAGGCGGGGATCGCGCCAACGGCGTTCGACGTGACTTCTCTCCTTAAGAACGGCGAGAACGTCGTCTGCGTAGCGACGGACAACTGCGCGGCGCGCGGCACGAAGCTCTTCACGCTCGAAACAATCCCCGGACACGAGCCGGGCGATATGTCGGGACGCGGTTTCCAGTGGAACACTACGGACTTCAACGAAGTTCAGGGCGGACTTGTCGGCAATGTCTCGCTCGTGCTCAAGGATTCGAAGACGTATCTGACGCTTCCCTACTACAACAACCTCAAGACTGTCGGCACCTACGTGACGGCGAAGGATTTCGACTTCGAGAAGGGAGAGGCGACGATCTGCGTCAAGGCCGAGGTTAGAAATGAAAGTGGGAAAGCAGTCACGGCGAAGGTTAAGGTTTCGGTCGGGGAAGCGGCAAATCTCACGCCGAGGTGCAGAGAGGCGGAGGGCGCAGAGGTTTCTGGGGGTGCCGTTGGCACGGGGTCTGGGGCGGCGCCCCAGATGGACCACCATCTCCGTGACCTCTGCCTCTCTGCGACTCTGCGTGAGATAAAACCCGCTTCTGATGCCGGCACAGTCTTTCTTACTGCCCTTGAGGGCGACGTTTACGAGCCATCGCCAGCGCCAACGCGAGTGAGCACTCCAGAAGTTGCCTACATCGAGGCGAGCGGCAAGGCAGAAGGGCTTGTCTTCTGGTCGCCTGATACGCCCCACCTCTATGATGTCATTGTCACTCTTGTTGACGAGAATGGCGCCGTGCTCGATAGCGAGACGATACGCATGGGATTTCGCAAGGTAGAGTACGACGCGGCGAAGGGCGGGCTTCTCCTCAACGGCAAGAACGTGTGGCTCACCGGCTACGCACAGCGTTCGACGGACGAATGGGCCGCAATCGGCGTTGCACCTGACTGGATGCAGGACTTCGACGCCGCGCTCATCAGGAAGTCCAACGCGAATTTCGTCCGGTGGATGCACGTCGCCCCGAAGCCCGCGCCGGTCAGGGCGTTTGACAAGTTCGGCATCGTCAACGTGTGCCCGGCGGGCGACAAGGAGAACGACGTCTCGGGACGCGCCTGGGCGCAGCGCGTCGAGGCGATGCGCGATGTGATGATTTTCTATCGCAATTCACCGTCGATCCTTTTCTGGGAGGCGGGCAATAACCACATATCTCCTGCGCACATGAAGGAGATGGTGGAGTTGAAGAAAGTCATCGACCCGGATGGCGGACGCTTCATGGGGTGCCGCACGCTGCAGACAAAGGAGGAAGTCGCAGAGGCGGAATACGTCGGCACGATGCTGCACCGTCACGAGATGCCGGCGTTTGATTCGATGAAGGCGCTCGGGAGGTTCCTGCCGATGATGGAGACGGAGTACGCTCGCCAGGAGTCGCCGCGGCGCTGCTGGGACGACTACACGCCGCCAGACTACGACTACCGCGGCAAGTTCCTGAATGGCGGTAAAAAGGAGACGGGCTTCGACGTCTACGATCAGACGCAGGAGGATTTTGCACTCTCGACCGCGAAGGAGTACGCCCAGTTCTACGGCGCGCGCGCGAGCGGTCGCGGCGCGAAGACGTACTCAGCAGCAGCGGCGCTCTGTTGGACGGATTCCAACCAGCACGGACGCCAGTCGTTCAGCGAGAACTGCCGCTCGTCCGGACGCGTCGACGCCGTGAGGCTGCCTAAGGAGAACTTCGACGTTTTCCGCGTGATGCAGTCCGAGGATCCGGCGGTCATGCTCGTCGGGCACTGGAGCTATCCGAAGCTCACGAAGGACAACTACATGTATCCCGTGAAGAAGTACAACGGACACTTCATGGAGGAGACGGGCGAGATGGCGCAGCGCGATCCGCTGCACAAGACCGTCTACGCGATCGGCTCGGTGCACTGCGCGTCCGTCGAGCTCGTCGTCAACGGAAAGTCCAAGGGCGTCAACGCGAAGCCGGACCGCGTCTTCGTCTATGCGTTCCCGAACGTGGACATCACTGAATCCGGCACGGCCGAAGTGATTGCGCGCGACAAGGCGGGCAAGGAGATCGCACGGCATGCCATCAAGTCGTTCGCCGGCCAGGGCATGATCGAGACTTCCGTCAAGACGGGCCCGAAAGGTTGGCTTGCGGACGGATCTGACATTGCAATGATAGACTTTCGTCTCGTTGATACAAACGGCACGATCCATCCGTTCGCTTCGGACAAAATCTCATTCGAATTATCTTTCAAGTCCGACTTCCAACTCTCAACTCCCAACTCACAACTCACAACTCCTAACTCTCCGGTTTTCATGGGCGGATGGAACTCGGGCGTATTCGGCGAGGCGTCGCCGATAGGCAAGGACTTCGTAAACCTCGAATGCGGAATGGCGCGCGTGTTCGTGAAGGCCGGCCGCGCACCCGGCAAGGCAACGCTCACGTGGCGCTGCGCCAACGGGCAGAGCGGGCAAGTTCCGCTGGAACTGAAGCCATTTGAAACAAAGGGCGGCATTTCCGCCATGCCGCAGCAGGCGCATCCCGCAAACGCGCGCACGTTCGCGCGGCGGACTTCCGCTGAGGCGGTGCAGGATCTTGCGTCGTCCGGTTCCGCAACAGGCGTTCCCTACGCCGTTTGCGTGAACGGCGCGCCGGTCGCGTTCGCGAAGGGGATGGGCGAGCCGGTGAAGCCGGACGACAACACGGGGGTGTGCTGCGCGTACGAGCCCGTTCTCGCGGCGCTCAAGGCGGCGGGCGCGAAGCTGGAGTATACGGTTGAGCCGAAGCGGATCCCAGCGAACAAGAAGTGGCTCAGGAAGCTTAGCCCATCGCCGTTCATGCCGATGGTGACGGTGAAGGCGGGCGGACGCGAGATCGACGCGTGCGCAGGGTTCACGGAGCTTTTCATTGACAATGGGAAGGACAAGAACCTCACCAACTGCGAAATCTACGGCGTCGGCAAGAAGAACCAGAAGGTCGTATGCGGCGAACTCGCCGCGCTCGTCGGCTACATCCCCGGCGTCGAGATCACGACAGATGCGAAAACAAACACCATCGAATTGAAAGTGAAGGTCGGCCATGACTGACAAGATGAAGATCGCTGCCGCAGTACTGGCGCTTGCCCTGGTCACCGTGTGCGACGCGGCGGGGTCCCGCTCGAAGTGGAACCGCTACCAGTCGAACACGCCGCTGGATGTCGGCAACTACGATGTCACCTACACGCTCGGCGGCGATAAGGCGGCGAAGTACTGGGTCAAGTTCGAGGGACGACGCATCGCCGCTGCGTCCGTCGCGACGCAGCCCGGGGAGAGGAAGATCGTTTCCTTCACCGCGCGCGTGAAGGGCCCGATCGCGAACGGCAAGGGGCCTTTCAAGGAGGCACCGTATCCCGACTGCCTGAATCTCACGGTCATCACGGACGGCGCGGAGCCGCCGAAGCCTGCGATCGTGCGTAACGACGCAGCGCCGACGATCTACCTGTGCGGCGATTCGACGGTGACGGACCAGCAGTCGGAGCCGTGGGGCAGCTGGGGACAGTGTGCGCCGCTGATGTTCGGAAAAGGCGTCGCCGTCGCGAACTTTGCGCGCAGCGGCCTCACGACCGAGACGTTCTGGAAGCAGGGTCGGCTCGCGAAGATCTGCGCCCATGCGCGAAAGGGCGATGTCGTCCTCGTACAGTTCGGGCACAACGACCAGAAGCGCGATAATCTCAAGCCCGACGCCGACGGCGGATACGAACGGTTCCTGAACCGGTACATCGACGAAATCCGCAAGACTGGCGCGGACGTCGTCCTGATTACGCCTGTGGAGCGTCTGCGCTACGACGAGGCGTCCGGCGTCCAGCAGCCGCGCACGCTCGAAGACTATGCGGACGCAGTCAAGCGCGTCGCCGCGGCGCGCGGTGTGCCCGTGATCGACCTCGGCGCGGCGAGCTACCGTGTCTACGGTGCGCTCGGCTCCGCCGGTGCGAAGAAACTGTTCGCAAAGACCGATCGCACGCATCACAATATATACGGGGCGATGGTCATGGCGCGGTTCGTCATGAACGAGCTTGTGAACATCCACCAGGAGTTCAAGCCGTTTTTCAACGGAAAATATGCGGGTTTCGATTCGTCGAATCCGCCAAAGGAAGAATACGTCCCGGCAAGCGGCGAACTCGACTTGACGCGTCCCGAGGGCGACGGACGCGACCTGCAGGCCGAAATCGACGAAATCGCCAAGGCGGGCGGCGGAACGCTGCGCCTCAAGGCGGGCACCTACAAGACTGGCGCGCTGTTCTTCAAGCCAGGCGTAAATCTGCATCTTGAGAAGGGCGCAACGATTCTTGGGACTGACGAGGCGTCCGGCTATCCGATGCGCGAGACGCGCATAGAGGGCGAGACATGCGAGTACTATCCAGCGCTTATCAACGCCGACCACTGTGACGGATTCACGATCACAGGTGAGGGCGTGATAGACGGGCACGGGGCGAACACGTGGGAGGAGTTCTGGCGCCGCCGCGCGGAGGCGCGCAAGGCGGGCGGCGATTTCAGAAACAAGGCGCTGATGCGTCCGCGCGTCCTCTACGTCTCGCGTTCGAAGAATATCGACGTGTCCGGCGTCACGTTCAAGAACTCCAAGTTCTGGACGACGCATTTCTACGACTGCGAAGACGTTGTCGTGCATGACTGCTCGATTGTCGCCGACGTGCTGAAGGACGCGCATGGGAAGGAACTCAAGGGGCCGTCGACCGATGCGATCGACATCGACAAGTGCCGCCGCTTCACCGTCCGCCATGTCGACATCGCCGTCAATGACGACGGCGTTGTCGTGAAGGGCGGAAAGGGGCCGTGGGCGGACGACTATGCGAAATTCCCCGGAAACGGACCGTCATCGGATGTCCTGGTCGAGAACTGTACTTTCCGCTATCCGACGCACAGCGCGCTCACGCTCGGCTCGGAGTGTCCCGCGGCGACGAACGTCACGATGCGCAACTGCACGATGGACGGCTGCGGCAACATGGTCAACCTCAAGATGCGCACCGACACGCCGCAGCATTACGCGAACGTGCTCGTCGAGGGGTGCACCGGAAAATGCAAGACGTTCTTCCGGGTGCAGCCCTGGTCGCAGTACCACGATGCGCAGGGCAGAACGGCGGCGGAACTCATGAGTTTTGCCGACGGCGTGACGCTCAAGAACAATGTCGTCGAGGCGGAGAAGGTCAAGGAAGTCGTCTGGCGCAACGACATCTTCAAAATCGCGAATCTCGTTTTTGACGGCAACAAGGTCAACGGGAAGGTGGTCGAATGACATCGCTCCTTCTGGCTGTTGCGGTCTCCTACCAGGTTGTTTCCGGTCTGTCGCTGAAGCACGACGGCTATGTCGTGGAGAGGCGGGGAACGGGGAACGGGGAACGGGTAAGTTTTGTCGTCAAGGCGGAGACGGAGCGGGCGTTTCTCTACGCGAACTACGAGTCGAACCGCTGGATGAACGCCAAAAGCTATCCGTTTGTGCGCGATCCGCATTTCAAGACCCGCGCGCTGGACGTAAGCCGCTCGCCGGAGCCGCTTGCCGACTGGATCGCCGCGACTGGCGCGAACGCGGTATATTTCAAGCGTGGCCGTCCCGACGCAAAGCGTCTTCGTGAATGCGCGGCGCTCGGCGTGGACGCGTATGGATTCCTCTACGGATGCGACGCGGCGAAGTGGAACAGGGCCAGGTACGACGAATTTGTTGCGGCGCATCCGTCGGCGAAGGGCGTGTCGCCCGAGAAATCGTGGGAAAAGGGGACGCTTTGTCCGAGCGATCCTGCGACTGCCAATTTCTTCGGGGAAGCCGTGCGCGAGATCGCCGTGCCCGAGGTCGCCGGAGTCGTTGTATGTCTCTGGGACGACTACGGACTCAACTGCGTCTGCGACCGTTGCAAGGCGAATGGTATCGCCGGGAACTGGGGACGTCAGGTTGCGTTTGCGGTTACGGCGTGGGAGAAGGCGCTCAAGCCGCTCAAGAAAAAACTGGTCGTCCGCACCTGGTCGAGCGGTGCCTCGCACTGGCTCGGCGACGAGTGGGTCCATGCGCCGGGCTACGGCGGGCCGAGCGGCGAGCCGCTTTCCGTGTGGGGCGAGGCGATGCGCAATGCCGGGAGGGACGTCCTCTTCCAGACGAAGGTCTACAACGCCGACTGCCAGCCCGATCCGCCTTTTTCCGCGCTGCTGGCCGTTGCGCCGCGGCGCGACATCGCCGAGTGGCAGATCACCGGTCAGACGGTGGGGCGGCAGTACCTCCCCGCGTCCGTCGTCGCGCAGACGGCGCGGCAGTTCGCGCACGTGAAGGACCTCGTCTCGCCGGAGGGGGGCGTGATGCTCTACGCGGGCACGTACAAGCGGGACGGCTATGCGGCGCTGTCCGACCGGCTCAACTCCGTGAACTACCACGTCTGGCGGCAGCTTTCGTGGGATCCCAACGAGGATACTGAGGCGCTTTGGCGCGAATGGGCCGAGCCGCTCTACGGCAAAGACTGGAAGTGCGTTGTCACGGCGATGAAGGCGAGTGAGAAGGCATCCGTCGTCTCGTTTTCCCCGCTCGGCCTTGGCGCGCCGACCGAGTCTGTCTTCGCGAAGAACGTCGAACGCCGGGAATCGCTTCTGAGGTACACGAACCGCTACTTCCTGCCGGAAGGGAAGGCTTCCCTGGAGCCGACCGAGGCTAACGTGGAGCGTGTTGTCGCCGAGAAGGACGCCGCGTGCGCGGCCCTTGACGCCGCGCTGGCCGGAATCGGGAAGGGCGTGCTGTCCGAGGCGGACCTCGAGCGGTTCGGATGGCTCCGCGCGCATCTGGCGGCCTCGCGCGAGCTGGACGCGAACCTCTGGCGGCTGCGGCTCCTGAAGCGGCGGAAGGAGGAGGGCGCGCCGACGGACGCGCTGCTGCGGCAGATGGAGGAGGGCCTGGCGAACGTCCGGAGGCTCGGGCGGGCCTTCCCGCGCGAGATGGGGAGCCCCGTCTCGCTGATGGCCGATATCTGCTCGCAGGCGCGCGAATAAATGGTATAATGGTGGCATGCGACCAATTGCCCTACTCCTTGCCGGCATCTGCGCCGCCGTCACCCCGGTGATCGGCGAGGAATGCCTCTGGCCCAGCGAGGCGCTCGCGCTTCCGTCCGAATTCGCCTCCACGGGGGGCGTCGTGTCGGTGCGGGGTATCGTTTCGTTCATCTCCGGCCTCGAGCCGAACCGCTTCGTGGTCGCGGCGGAGGACCACCCGAACCAGCGCGGCATCGAGGTTGTGTCGAAAATCCCGTGCGCGGACCTCGCCTGCGGCGCCGTCGTCGTCGTGTCGGGCGCGGCGGTCGCGCGCAACGGCGCCGTTTCGATCGATGCCGACGCGGTGGACGTCATCCGCGTCGAGCGTCCGTTTCCGCCGCCCGTCGCGAAGCAGTCCGACTACCGCAAGGGGCTTCTCGACGGACGCGTCGTGGCGCTGGAGGGAATCGTGCGCGACATCCATCCGCCGCCGCCGGAAGTCGGCGACGATGCGACGGACGTCCTGCTCCTGATGGACGGCTACACCGCGACGGTGCGGCTGCCGTGGAGGGCGGAAGGCGACGACCTTCGCGGCGAGTCCGTCCAGGTCAGCGGATTCGTCCGCGCCGTCCTCCGCGACGGCACGCGGATCGACTCCCTGCTCGAGGTCGAAAACGCCGCCGGCCTCGTCTCCCTCGGGAACCGGCGGACGCTGCGCTTCATGGTCTACGCGTCCGTCTTCCTCGGCACCGTGCTCGCGTGCGCCCTCGCCGTGCTGCTTGCGCTGTGGCTGCGCGTC
>JAFRJH010000301.1 GCA_017432385.1 Kiritimatiellia bacterium | reverse complement strand
CCGGCGCGGCCCAGATGGACGGCGCGATCCTCGTCGTCTCCGCCGTCGACGGCCCGATGCCCCAGACGCGCGAGCACGTCCTTCTCGCCCGCCAGGTCGGCGTTCCGAAGATCGTCGTGTTCCTCAACAAGTGCGATCTCGTCGACGACGCCGAGATGCTCGACCTCGTCGAGATGGAGGTTCGCGAGCTTCTCTCCAAGTACGAGTACGACGGCGACAACGCCCCGGTCATCCGCGGCGCCGCCTATCCCGCGACCCAGGCCGCCTCGGCCGACGACCCGGCGTGCAAGTGCATCGACGAGCTCATGGACGCCCTTGACAGCTACATTCCCGAGCCCCAGCGCGAGCTCGACAAGCCGTTCCTCATGCCGATCGAGGACATCTTCTCGATCGAGGGCCGCGGCACGGTCGTCACCGGCCGTGTCGAGCGCGGCGTGATCAAGGTCGGCGACGAAGTCGAGATCGTCGGTCTCAAGCCGACGGCCAAGACCGCCGTCACCGGCGTCGAGATGTTCCGCAAGCTCCTGGACCAGGGCCAGGCCGGCGACAACATCGGCACGCTTCTCCGCGGCACGAAGAAGGAGGAGGTCGAGCGCGGCCAGGTTCTCGCCAAGCCGGGCTCCATCACCCCGCACACCGAGTTCAAGGGCCAGGTCTACGTCCTCACGAAGGACGAGGGCGGCCGCCACACGGCGTTCATGAAGGGCTATCGTCCCCAGTTCTACATCCGCACGACGGACGTGACGGGCGACATCCAGCTCCCCGAGGGCGTCGAGATGGTCATGCCCGGCGACAACGTCGAGCTCACCGTGAAGCTGATCGCTCCGGTCGCGCTCGAGGAGAAGATGCGCTTCGCGATCCGCGAGGGCGGCCGCACGGTCGGCGCCGGCACGGTCTCGAAGGTGATCAAGTAATCACGAAAGGTCTTCTGTGAGATGCCTGCCCGAGTGGCCCGGCCGGAAGTGGCCGGCCGGGCTGCGGGCGGGCTCGATCCGCGTGAAGACCGCTGAAAGGGGCCAAGGCCCCGCTGAGGTGAAAGAAAATGCGTGACATCGCTATTCTGGCCTGCGGAGAGTGCAAGAACCGCAACTACACGACGACCCGCAACAAGAAGACCATGACGGAGCGTCTGGAGAAGGTGAAGTTCTGCCCGCACTGCCGCAAGCGCACGACCCACAAGGAAACCAAGTCAGGGTCTCCATTCATAGGGTAGTAGCACAATGGCAGTGCAGCGGTCTCCAAAACCGCCTATGGGGGTTCGATTCCCTCCTACCCTGCCAACAGGACGGAGAAGAAGAGATGAACTTTTTTGAGAAGACGAAGGAGTATCTGGGCGGAGTCGGCGCCGAGTCGAAGCGCGTGACGTGGCCCGGCAAGCGCGAGCTCTGGGAGTCGACGCTTGTCGTCGTCTCGTTCATTTTCATCCTCGCCGCCACCACGCTGGTCTGCGACAAGGTCATCGAGTTCTGCCTTGGGTTCATCAAGGGCTGAGGAGCGGGGCGATGGACAAGCAGTGGTGTGTTTTGCACACGCTGACGGGCCAGGAGAACAAGGCCCAGAAGTCGATCCAGGCGCGGGTCCGGCTCGAGCGCATGGAGGACTACGTCGGCAGGTGCGTGATTCCGACCGAGCGCGTGACCGAGAAGAAGAACGGCAAGAAGCGCACGATCACGCGCAAGTTCTTCCCTGGATACGTCCTCTGCGAACTGGCGCTCTACGACGAGGCCAGGGGGCTTGACGAGAACGGCAGGAAGGCGATATACGAGCGGACCTGGCAGTTCCTTCGCGAGACGCCGGGCGTGATAGGCTTCGTCGGCGGAGACCGCCCGATGCCCCTGAAGAAGCAGGAAGTGGACGCGATACTGTCCGACAAGCCGCAGGGCGCGCCGGATGTCGAGCGTCCGAAAGTGAATTTCTCCGTCGACGAGACGGTGAAGATAACCGATGGCGCGTTCATGGGCTTGACGGGCCAGGTTTCAATGGTGGATCCCGACAAGGGCAAGCTCAAGGTCGAGGTTGCAGTCTTCGGCCGCAAGGTCCCTGTCGACGCCGAATACTGGCAGGTCGAGAAGGTCTCCGTCGAGGAGACTCTCGAGGCCCGCACGTAAGAGGCAGGTTTTGCGGTCCGAACCGAGTCGTCGAGCCGGTGGCGCGAACGACTTTACCGGGCAGGATCCCCGGGAGGAGCCGCACGAAAAGAGAAAGAGGCTAAAATGGCCAAGAAGGTTACAGGAGTTGTGAAACTCCAGATTCCGGCCGGCGCTGCGAATCCCGCGCCGCCCGTCGGACCGGCCCTCGGCTCTGCCGGCGTGAACATCATGCAGTTCTGCAAGGAGTTCAACGCCAAGACCGCCAAGGATTCCGGACTCGTGATCCCCGTGATCATCACGGTCTACCAGGACCGCAGCTTCTCGCTGCAGTTCAAGTCGCCGCCGGCGAGCGTTCTCCTCAAGAAGGAGGCGGGACTCGCGAAGGGCAGCGGCGTTCCCAACAAGAACAAGGTCGGCAAGGTCACCAAGGCCCAGCTCCTCAAGATCGTGGAGATGAAGAAGGCCGACCTCAACACCGAGGATCCGGAGCAGGCTGTCAAGATGATCGCCGGCACGGCCCGCAACATGGGAATCGAGGTGGTCGAATGAGTCACGGCAAGAAGTATTTCAACGCGCTGAAGAAGGCGCCCCAGAAGCCCGTCTCCATCGAGGAGGCCGTAAAGTTCGTCAAGGCGAACCCCGGCGCCAAGTTCGACGAGACTGTCGACGTGTATTTCCGTCTGGGCAAGGAGCTCACGAAGGGCGACACCGCCGTGCGCGGCACGGTGAAGCTCCCGAACGGCTCGGGCAAGACGGTCAAGGTCGCGGTCTTCGCCGGCGGCGACCACGCCGAGGAGGCGCGCAAGGCCGGTGCTGACTACGTCGGCCTCGCGGACCTCATCGAGAAGGTCACGAAGGAGGGCTGGTGCGATTTCGACGTCGCGATCGCGACTGTCGAGGCGATGAAGGAGGTCCGCAAGTGCGCCCGCGTCCTCGGTCCCCGCGGCCTCATGCCCAACCCCAAGACGGGCACGGTCACGGACGACACCGCGACGGCCGTCAAGGAGGCCAAGGGCGGCAAGGTCGACTTCCGCATGGACAAGACCGGAAACGTCTCGGTCGTGGCCGGCAAGCGCTCCTTCGACGAGAAGGCGCTCGTCGAGAACATCCAGAAGGTTGTCTCCGCGGTCCAGTCCGCGAAGCCCGCCACGGTCAAGGGCGTGTTCATCAAGTCGATGAGCATCTCCTCCACGATGGGCGTCGGCGTGCCCGTGATCGTCGCGGCAGACGCCGAATAACGGGAGGTGACACAGCCATGAGAATCGAGAAAGTCGCAATCCTCAACGAAGTCGTCGACCGCGTCAAGGACTCGGACTACTGCTTCATCATCAACCACGGCGGCGTGACCGTCGCCCAGATGGCAAAGCTCCGCGCAGACCTCAGGAAGGTCGACAGCCGCGTCCTCGTCGTCAAGAACACCTACCTCGCGAAGGTCGCGAAGGAGAAGGGCTGGAGCGACGAGGTCAACGCAATGTTCGCGGGCCAGACCGCCATCGTCACGGGACACGGCGAGCCCACCGCGGTCGCCAAGGCGATCATGGAGTTCGTG
>JAFRJH010000300.1 GCA_017432385.1 Kiritimatiellia bacterium | reverse complement strand
TTTGAGGGTAGCCGAAGGCCGAGCGGGCGTACCCGACAACAAGGGGCGCTCCGTTCTACTCTACACTCTTTTGACCATACATACACGGCTCGCTGCGCGACTGGCACGGGACCGTCCACCGCCTGCGGACGCCGTACCTGGAGGGCGTCGTCCACGGCGGTGTCGAGAAGCTGCCGAAGAAGAGCCGAAAGGTCGCGCTCGCGTTCGACCCCGCGGCGGACTTCCACGAGTACGGCTTTCTCTGGACGCCGACGGAGCTGACGTGGTTCATTGACGGCGAGGCGATCTTCGCGCGGGCGAACGACCATTTCCAACGTCCGCTGCACGTCACGTTCGACTGCGAGATCATGTACAGCTGGGTCGGCGAGCCGGAGCCCGCCGAGCTCCCGGCCGCGTTCGAGATCGACTGGTTCCGATACTGGAACAATCGCGCACCCGTCTTCTGATGCGCCTTCAGTCCGCCAGGCCTGCTCAACCTGGCGGCGACAAACTTGTCATTACAAGTTAACATCCGTTTCGGAAAATCGGCTAAAATATTCCCAAACCGCAATGAGCAGACTGATGACCAAAACAAAGCACAGCGAAGTCTACGCGCTTCTCAAGGGCGAGATCCTCGGGGGAAAGTACGGGAAGTCACGCGCCGTCCCCAGCGAGATGCAGCTCGCCCGCCGTTGCTCCTGTTCGCGCACGACGGTGAGAAAGGCGATGGACGAGCTTCGGCATGAGGGGCTTGTGCGCAGCCGTCAGGGGAAGGGCGTCTTCGTGACGGAGCGCGCCGAAATGAAGACGTTCGGGCTGATTCTGCCGGGAGTCTCTCGCTACGAGTATTTCAATCCGATTGCCTTGGAACTCGTTCGGATCGCGCAACGTGAGCACTGCGCGTTCCTGTTCGTGAACATTGACGCGACGGAGCCGAAGCAGTTGCTCCACAACGTCCGCGAGCTTGCGGCCGACTTCATCAAGCGGCACGTCTCGGGAGTGATCTACCATCCGGTCGAGTTCCTGTCGGCAGACGACACGACGAACTCGGACATCGTGTCCGCCTTCCGCCTGGCGAAGATACCCGTCGTGCTGTTCGACAGCGATATCGTCCTTCCGCCGGCCAGAAGCGGGCATGATGTCGTGTCGATCGACAATGCGCTGGCGGCCGAATCGCTTGCGAGCCATCTCCTTGCGGAAGGCGCGCGCAACGTCCATGTGGCGATGCTTCCGGGGACCTTCCCCAACCAGATGGAGCGTGTGCGAGGCGTCGCCAGTGCCGTCGTCCAGTCGGGACGGTCCTGGTCGAACGCGCGAAACGTGCTTCGGGCCGAGCCGACGGACGTGAAGGCTGTTCGGGCTTACATGAAGCGACGTCCGCGCCCGGATGCGTTTGTCTGTCAGAACGACGCGCTTGCGGCGGACCTCGCGCAGACGCTGCGGGCGCTTGGATATGCGATTCCCAAAGACGTCATGATCGGCGGCTTCGATGGCATGGACATTGCCCGGGTCATGCACCTGACGACAATCCAGCAGCCTTATGCCGAGATCGCGCAGACAGTTTTCGACCGGCTTCTGCACCGCGTCGAACGACCATCCGGTCTGCCGGTTCGCCTATTTCTGCCCGAGCGACTCGTCATTCGGGCCTCTACGCAACGCAAGACGAAAGGATGAGAGGAGGAAGATGAAACGAAAGAGCTGGAGAAGGCGGTTGGACTGGATGCCGGTCGCCTGTTTGTGCTGTTCGACGGCGCTTGCCGACGTGAAAACCCCGTTTGTCGAGGATGACGTGGGCGGACTGCCGCCTGGCGTGCGGACGCGGCATGTGGCATCGACGACGTGGAAGGCGTTCAACGAGGCCCCGCCGCCTCTCCCCCGGCTCGGGACGCTCCGCACGCGCCGGTCAGGCGAGATCGCCGCATCGTCCTGGTCGGTCGGCTGCGAATGCCTCGACCGCGACTACGCGAACTTCGAGATGTACAAGACGTTCCTGCCCGACCTCGGCGTCAAGTGGGCGCGCCTCCAGTCCGGCTGGGCGAAGACGGAGCGGACGAAGGGCGTCTACGACTTCGCGTGGCTGGACACGCAGGTCGACTATCTCGTCACGAACGCGATCACGCCGTGGGTCACGCTCTGCTACGGCAACCCGCTCTACAACTCGGGCAAGTGGCTCGGCATGGCGATGGCGCCGCTCGTGGACAATCCCGAGGGCTTTGCCGCGTGGCTCGCCTACGTGGAGGCGACCGTTGCGCGCTACCGAGACCGCGTGCCGATGTGGGAGATCTGGAACGAGCCGTATGACCAGGGCAAGGCCTACGGTCGGCTCTGCGCGGAGACAATCTCCCGCATCGTGAAAGTCCAGCCGAAGGCCGAGATCGTCATCTCCGCCTGCCGCTTCCCGTCCGACACGGAGGCCGTCTACGAGGCCGTCCGCGAGAAGGGCGTCGCAGGCGCGATCCGGTACTGGGCGTGCCATCCTTACCACCAGAATCCGGATGCCTCGTATGCGGGCTTCGCGAAAGGGTTGCACGCGCCGGTCGAGCGGCGGCGCGACTGGGTGCGCGCGCGGAACCCGAAGTGGGATGTCCTCCAGGGCGAATGCGGCTGCCCCGCGCAGCTCGAGTTCGCCCACGCGCTCTGCAACGTCCCGTGGACGGAGGTGTCTCAGGCGAAATGGGTCTTGCGCCGGGCGATGGGCGACGCCGTGCGCGGCATCTTCTCGTCGCATTTCGCGATCACGGACAACCATTACCCGAACATGATCCAGAGCTACGGCCTCGTACGTTGCGACCTGCTCGGTCGTTTCGTCTACCGGCGGCCCATCTACTACGCGATGCGCAATGTCTACGGGTTCTTCGACGCGGACGTGAAGCCGCTCTGGTTCGAGAAGGCCGTGGCGGGCGGGCGGGAGATCTCGATCGCGCGCTTTGCGAAGAAGGGGCGTCCCGTGCTCGTCGCCTGGTTCTCGGACGCCCGTCCCGACGACTCGCTCGCCTGGAAGCCGAACGTTCCCGTGCCGGGCGTCGCAGACTTCCCCGACCCCGTGCTCGTCGATCTCGTCACAGGCGGTGTCTACGCGCTCCCGGCGGGCAAAACGGCACTTCCCCTGCGGGATTCACCCGTGCTGGTCGCGAACCGGGACGTCGTCGAAATCAAGGATGAGGAGGCAATGAAATGAAGCGGAAGCCCCTGTTCGCGGCGTTGGCCGCGCTGTGCTGTTCGGCGGCTGCGGCCGCCGCGAAGGCCCCAGAGCCGTTCATCGAGGACGACGTGGGCGGGCTGCCGCCCGGCGTTCGGAGCCGCAAGACGACGTCCGTCGTCTGGAAGGCGTTCAACGAGGCCCCGCCGCCGCTGGCGTCGCCGCGTCTCGGGACGCTCCGCACGCGCCGGTCAGGCGAGATCGCCGCGTCATCCTGGTCGGTCGGCTGCGAATGCCTCGACCGCGACTACGCGAACTTCGAGATGTACAAGACGTTCCTGCCCGACCTCGGCGTCAAGTGGGCGCGCCTGCAGTCCGGCTGGGAGAAGACGGAGCGGACGAAGGGCGTCTACGACTTCGCGTGGCTGGACGCGCAGGTCGACTACCTCGTCACGAACGCGATCACGCCGTGGATCACGCTCTGCTACGGCAATTCGCTCTACGGCTCGCGTCCTTGGCTGGGCGTGAAGGTCGCGGACGTCGTGGGCAGTCCTGAAGGCCTGTCGGCGTGGCTCGCCTACGCAGAGACGACCGTCTCGCGCTACCGCGACCGCGTGACGCGCTGGGAGATCTGGAATGAGCCCTATGACCAGACGGAGGCCTACGCGAAGCTCTGCGCGGAGACGATCGCGCGCATCGTGAAAGTCCAGCCGGAGGCCGAGATCGTCATCTCCGCCTGCCGCTATCCGAAGGACCCGCAGGCCGTCTACGACGCCGTGAAGGCGAGGGGGCTCGAGGATGCGATCCGCTGGTGGGCCGTTCATCCCTACCGCGCGAATCCGGACGACTCATATTCTGCGCCCTGCGATGGGCCGCACTATCCCTGCGAGCGGTCGTGGGACTGGTGCAAGGGGCTGCACATGCCGCTGGACGAACGCCGGGCGTGGGTCAAGAGCCTCAATCCGAAGTACGACATCCTCCAGGGCGAGTGCGGCTGCCCCGCGCAGCTCGAGTTCACGCACGCGCTGTGCGGCTGGCAGTGGACGGAGGTGTCGCAGGCGAAATGGGTCCTGCGCCGGGCGATGGGCGACGCCGCGCGCGGCCTCTTCTCCTCGCATTTCGCGATTACGGACAACCTGTACGCGAACATGCTCCAGAGCTTCGGGCTGATCCGCAGTGACCTTCTGAAGCGCTTCGTCTACCGTCGACCCGCCTACTACGCGATGCGCAACGTCTATGGATTCTTCGACGCGGACGTGACGCCCCTCGGCCTCTCGACAGCGAAGGCGGGCGGCCGCGCGGTCACGCTCGCGCGCTTCGAGAAGAAGGGGCGGCCGATTGTCGCGGCCTGGTTCTCCGGGCGGATGCCGGACGACTCGTTCGCCTGGATGCCGAACGTCACGGTGCCGGGGCTGCCGGCGTTCAACGACCCGGTCTTTGTCGACCTGATCACGGGCGGCGTCTGGGCCCTGCCCAAGGGCGTGCGGAAAATCCCCCTCCGCGACGCGCCGGCGCTCGTCGCCGAACGCGAGACTGTCGAACTGAAGGCGTCAGCCGACGCCCCGAAATGATAACTTGAAAAGGAGGCACAAGATGAACGCAGTCAAGACGAAAGTACTTCTCGCGACGCTGGCGACGCTTGCCGCCATGGGCGGGTTTGCGGCCACGTGGTACGTCGATGCCGTGAACGGCAACGACGAGAACGGCGGCACGTCCCTGACGGACGCGCGCCGGACGCTCACAGGCGCGATGTCCATACCCGGACTTGGAGACGGCGACACCGTTCTCGCGCTGCCGGGCGTCTACGGCGACCGGTCCGAGGCGGACGCCTCCGGAGCGCAGACGCGCTGCCGCATCACGAAGGCCGTCACGCTCAGGTCCGTCGGCGGGCGCGCCACGCGCGATGTCACGGTCATCCGGGGCGCGCGCGACGCCGCGACCGGTGGCCTGGGCGACGGGGCCGTGCGATGCGTCAGCATCGAGGCCATCGGGGCGATCCTGGAGGGCTTCACGCTCGCGGACGGCGCGACGAAGGCCGGCTCGGACGATGCGGCGGACAACCGCGGCGGGGGCCTTCTCGTCCTCCCGAAGGCGACGGGATATGCGGTCGACTGCCTGTTCTCGAACTGCGTCGCGCGTGCCGGCGGCGGCATGGCGCTTGGGGTCGGAAACAACGCCGAGGTCAAAAAAGTGGCCGCCGGCGCGGCCGTGCGCTGCCGCTTCATCGGCTGTTCCGCCTCGTGCGTCGGTGCGGCTGTCCGGGAAGTCCCGAGCTGGTTCTGCGTGTTCGACGGCTTCGACGAGACGCCCGTCTACAGCCTCACTGCGCCGTCCGTGAACTGTACGTTCTTCGTCGGCTGTGACGATTTCGCCGGCGCGAGAGGCCCGTCGCTCAATTGCGTCGCGATCTCGGCCAAGAAGAATCTCTATTCCTACATGACCAACTGCGTGGTGAGCACGCAGCTGAGCGAAAATTTCGCCAGCGCGTGCATCCGGGAGGCTTACTACGAGACGCTGATGGCGCCCTGCGCGGACGACTTCCGTCCGCTCGTGACGTCGAAAGCGGTCGGCGCGGGGCTTTTCGCGTGGCTGGAGGAACGCGTGCCGCAAGGCTACCGCCAAATCGACTTCGACGGAAATCCCGTGACGGCGGCGGAGGATGGCTCGGTGACGTGTGGCGCGATCGTCGTCCCGGCCGCGCCCGTCGGCGGCTATGTGACGACCTCTCACGAGACGGGGTCGTCCGGCTGCACTGACTTCACCGTCAACGGGCGCCCGATTCCCGCGTCCTTCCCGCAGAGCCGCTTCTACGCGGACACGCCGAACGCGACGTTCCGACTTGTCCCCTTCGTGTCCGGCGGCAGCGTCTACGCAGTCACGAACGCGACGGAGGTGTTCTGGCCAAGCCGCGACGGGACCGTCGAGGTCGCCGTCCCCGAATCAGGCGTTCGCCGACTGGACGTCGCGGCGGCGTCGGAGGAGCTGTTCGTCGGCGACGGCGAGGCTTACGCGACGATCCAGGACGCCGTCACCGCCGCGAAAGGCCGCGCGGTCATCCGCGTACGTCCGGGCGACTACAAGACAGGCGGCGGCGAGGTCGGCTGCGCAAGCCGTGTGGCGATCCCGGCGGGCAAGGGCATTCGCCTCGTTTCGACGGACGGCGCGGACGTGACGGTCGTCTACGGCGTCGACGACGTCGACGGCGATGAGGTTGCGCGCTGCCTTGCCTGCGAATCGACGCGTCCCGTGCAGGTCGATGGCTTCACGTTCGCGAACGGCAAGGCGCAGACCGACGCCACGACGGACGCCGTCGCGTACAAGGGCGGCGGCGTCTACTGCGTCCACACCAATACCGTCGTCGAGAACTGCGTCATCACGAACTGTGTCGCGCCGCGCGGCGGCGGTGTGTTCAACGGCACCTACCGGCGGTGCCGGATCCTCGACTGCCGTTCGAATTTCATCGGCAGCGCAGGTACGCGGGAAAAAAATCCGGGAACGAACGGCACGCGTCTCGCGCTGTACGACACGTACATCGACGGCTGCTGGGAGAGCCTCCGCCTCTTCTATTACTGGGATTCCGTCGTCGGCTGCACGTTCGGGCCGAACAACCGGGGCGTGAATCAGAATTCGCCGGGACGCCTCTTCGGACCCCGGAGTGGAACCATCCGCGACTCGCTGTTCCTCGGCCCTTCGCAGGAGAGCCCGGAAATGCCCGCGACGTATTCGCTCACGCTGACGAACTGCGCCTATCTCGCCACGTGCCAGTGGGCGGACAATACGGTGTTTTCGGACTGCCTGCCCGCCTTCGCGGCGTTCGATGGCACGGCGGACGGCGTGCCGAACGGTTCACCGACGAATGCGGTCGCGACGCGCGGCATCGGAGCCTTTGCCGCCGACTGGACGGATACGCTGTCGGACGCGCTGAACGCCAAGGGATGCGCCCGCGTCGCCTTGAACGGGGCGGATGCGACGCTCGGGGCGGACGGGACCGTCCTCCTCAAGTCCGGGACGCTTCCAGTCACGGTGACGTGGAAGGGTGGATTCGTGACCGTGCCGTTTTCCGTCACGGGCACGGGCGTCCTCGTCGTCCACCAGGGCGGGGCGCCTTGCCGGGTCGTCCGTGTCGGAGAGGCGGCCTCGCTGCGCCTGTCGGGCGAGGAGCGGACGGCCGAGGTGTCCTTTACCTACTATCCGGGCTTCCGCGACGCGGGCGGCGCCGTCCTCCCGACGCTCGCCTATCAGTCCGGCCTCCGTTTCACCATCCGCTGACAGCCGAACAGACAATGGAGAGAGCGATGACAAAACATTTGATCTTGACGGCGGCGACCGTGTTGGCCGCTGCCACCGGCCGTGCGGGCGACGCCTGCGACTGGGTGCCGTTCGCGGCGAATCCGTGGGTCGAGCCCGGCACGGCGGCCGACGCCTCGTCCTGGACGAATATCGACGCCCCGGCCGGCCGTCACGGGCGCGTCGTCGTCCGGGGCGACCATTTCGAATTCGAGGGGCTGCCCAACGTGCCGCAGCGCTTTCTCGGCGCGAACGTGATCCTCGACTCCGTCACGCCGAAGACGGCGGATGACGCGCGGGCCTTCGCGCGGCTGCTCCGACGCCTCGGCTGGAACGCCGTGCGCATTCACCAGCACGAGCAGGACCTCGTTGGTGCGGACGGCTTCTCGCTCGACCCTGCGAAGATGCGCCGGTTCGACGCCTTCGTCGCCGCCTGCATCGCGGAAGGCCTTTACCTGCAGACGGACCTCTACGTCACGCGCAAGGTGAAAGGCTATGACCTGCACGGCTTCAAGGAGAAGATTATCTGCGGCGACGAGACGGCGTTCACGAACTATCTCGCCTGGGCAAAGGCGTTCCTGACGCATCGCAACGCCGAGACGGGCCGGACGCTTTGCGAAGAGCCGGCGCTTGCCTTTGTCACGCTCATCAACGAGGACAACGTCGGCAACCGCAAGCACGTGGCGCGCGAAAACGGTTGGGAGCAGCGCGCGGCGGAGTGCCATCGCGCGTTCATCCGCCGCATGCGCGGCATCCTGCGCGACGAGCTGGGCTGCCGGGCGCTCATCTCCGACCTGAACGGCTGGACCTACAAGGAACCCTACTTCCCCGTCATCGCGGAGGAGTGCGACTACGTCGACTCGCACGGCTACGTCGACCATCCCATCTACGTGGGCGCGACGAAGTTCCGTCTGCCGAGCCGCATGAACGACGCGGGGCCGTGGTCGTTCCCATTCTCCTATGCGCGGCACGACATCTCCGGGCGCTTCCCGGACAAGCCGTTCCTCTGCACGGAATGGAGCTGGTCCGCTCCCGGTCGCTGGCGTGGCGCGGGCGGGCTCATGCAGGCGGCCTACGCCTGCGAACGCGGCTGGGACGGCCTTTGGCACTACTGCTGGGGGTCGCACGGCATCGTCGGCCAGCCGTTCGGTTCGCCGGACGCGCCCGCGCACCCGGTCCACTACTGGGACATGGCGCGCGACCCCTTCGCGCTGGCGGCCGAGCGCGCCGTTTCGGCGCTCTTCCTGCGCGGCGACGGCTTCGGCGCGTCCGTCAGCAACGACCTGAAGAAGGCGGTTTGGACGCTGTCCGCGATGCGGACATGCGGGGCCATCGTGCGGCGAGGGCGCTTCACGGCCGGGGCTCTTGCGGGCGATGCGGGGGAGGATGGCGCAATCGTTTGGGCGACGACGTGCGACGGTCGTTCGTTCGCCGAGTCGTCGCGCGTGCTCGTCACGCACCTGACTCAGCTCCGGAACACGGGCATAGTCCTGTCGGGCGAGAAGAGTCGCGTCCTGGAGGACTGGGGCTCGCTTCCCTACCTCGTGAAGCGCGGCGCGGTGCGCCTCTCGCTGGCGCTCGGCCCAGGGGCCGGGCGCGTCTGGCGGCTCGACGCGGCCGGCCGGCGCCGGAGCGAGGTGGCGACGAGCCGGGCGGACGGGCGGCTGCGCTTCACGGCCGACGTGGCGGGGGACTCCGACAACGCGACGATCCTCTACGAGGCCGTGCGCGAGGGGCTCGTCTACGGCGAAGACCCCGTGACGGGCGCGATGACGCGGCTGGAGATCGCGAACGACCAGACCGCCATGAACTGGGTCCATTCGGCGGACAATCGGCAGTTCCCGTGGATCGGGCCCGAATTCGGCTGGGGCCTCGGCACGGTGAAGGTGGACGGCGAGAAGGGCGCGTGGAGCGACTTCCCCAGACGGCTGAAGGTTGATCGGAGCCGCCGCCTGGACGGCGGCGACGTGCTCGAGCGCTACGTCTTCCGGAATGTGTCCGACCGCCCGATTACCCTTTCCGAAATCGATGTGAACGCTTCCTTCAACGACAACTACCCGAAAGACGGCGTGGAGATGCTCACGCGCCGCTGCCATGCGCACGTTTGGGCAGGCGGGTGCGCGGGTTGGGTCGCCGCGATGCGCATCGGCGGCGCGCCGCCGCACGTGGGACTGATGATGACAGAAGGCGAGCTCGCCGCCTACGAGGTCAAGGAGCGCGCGCCGCAGAAGGGGTTCTCCAATGTGCGCGGCATCCTCTGCCTGTCGCCGCGCGACACCACGCTCGCGCCCGGCGAGTCGATGGCCGTCGGCTGGCGCCTGTTCGTCCACGGCGGCTGGGACGACTTCTTTGCGCAGCTCGTCGCGCGCGGCGGCTCCTATGTGCGGGCAGAACGCTGGTGCGCGTCCGTCGGCGAGACGATCCCCTACGAGTTCGTGACGCCCACCGGGACTGTGCGCCGCACGTGGACGTGCGACCGGGTCGGGCGGCAGGAGGTCGCGATCCCCTGCGGGGACGGCAAAACGACGAAGGCCGAGTTCCTGGGACTGCCCGACATCCCGGCGCTGCTGCTCGCGCGCGCCCGCTTCATCGTCGCGCACCAGCAGGTCCTCGACGAGGGCTCGCCCTGGTATGGCGCGCTCGTGCCCTATGACAACGAGACGGGGCGGCAGGATCGCAACTGGGAACTGCCGAAGGAGCGCCGCCGCGTCGACACCTCGGAGGGCGGCGAGCGCCACTGCATGGGGATCTTCCTCGCCCAAATGGCTCAGCGCGGCCATCGGGACGAGTTCCTGCCTGCAGCCGTGCGCTATGCGGACTTCGTGCGCCATCGCCTCCAGGAGCCGGACTTCACGCTTTACCAGGAGGTGAACCGCCCGTCGCGCAACCGCAGCTACAATTATCCGTGGGCGGCGACGCTCTACCTGGAGATGCACCGGCTCTCGGGCGAGCGGAAATACGCCGAATGGGCCTACGGGACCTTGCGCCGTCTCTTCAAGGGCGGCGGGATCAACCTCCCTGACACGCTGGTCGACCGTCCCGTCAAGGACCTCGTTGAGACCCTGCGGGCCGCCGGGATGCGCGCGGAGGCGGACGAGATGATGGAGATCTTCCGGCGTCGCCTGTCGAAGCATGTCGATCCCGAGGCCGGGCTCGTCATGCATGAAGTCGGCATCTGCCCGGAGCAGGTCGCGGGCTTCCTTTGCCAGCTCCTGGACATGCACGAGCTGACGGGCGAACCGGCCTACCTCGACACGGCGCGCCGCATCGCGCCCGCGACGGACGCCATGCTGCCGCGCCAGCCGAGCGCGAACCTGCACGACATGGCCCTCCACCACTGGGACGGCTATTGGTTTGGCAAGCGCCGCATGTGGGGAGACACGTGTCCGCAGGACTGGAACGGGGCGATGGCGGACTTCTTCCGCCGTTGGGCCGACGTCACGGGGGACGGCTCGTTCCGCCGCCGCGCGGACGAGATCGTGCGCCAGCTGCTCATGCTTTTCGACCCCGACGGGCGCGCCTACTGCGCCTTCATCTATCCTGACCGCGTGGACGGGAAGCCCGGCAAGTTCCGCGACCCGCTGGCCAATGACCAGGACTGGGCTCTCGTCTTCTACTTGAGGAACTTCAGATGACAGCTGCCTTCGCCCTGTCCGTAGCCCTTCTCGCGGCGGCGCCGTGGGAGACGCCCGCGACGAACGAGCTTAATCGCCTGGCGGCCCGGTGCGACTCACTCCCGGATGCCGAGCGCGTCCTCTCGATAGACGGCACATGGACGTTCGACTGGGCGGGGTCGCTCGCCCTCGCGCCAGGCGACTTTTTCCGCACGGACTACGACGATTCGGCTTGGTCGGAAATAGACGTGCCGAGCTGCGTCGAGCTGTCCGGTTATGGTGTGCCTCGCTACGTGAGCCGAGGCTACACGTTCCCGAAGACGCCGCCGCGCGTCAAGCCGGAGGAGAATTCCGTCGCCCTCTATCGGCGGACGTTCAGCGTGCCGGAGTCCTGGCGAGGACAGCGCATCGTCTTGCGTTTCGAGGGTGTCACGTCCGCTTTCGACGTCTGGGTCAACGGCCGCCACGTCGGCTATGCCGAAGACTCGAAGCTTCCGTCCGAATTCGACGTCACGGAGTGCGTCAAGTTCGAGGACAACCTCCTTTGCGTCCGCGTGCTCCGGTGGTGCGACGGCAGCTATCTAGAAGACCAGGACATGGTCCGCCTGTCGGGGATCACACGGCGCGTGGCGCTGTTCGCCGAGCCGCTCTCCGGCGCGATCCGCGACTTCCGCGCGACGCCGCGCGCCGCTGACGCCGTGTATCGCGACTGGACGCTCGCGGTGACGGCGAGCGTGCCCGTGTCGGCGACGCTCGCTGCGCCCGACGGCCGTGTCGTCGTGCGGAAGGACGACCGTCGCGCGGCGTTCGTCCTTTCCGTGCCGGGCGCGCGGACGTGGTCGGCGGAAGACCCTTACCTCTACACGCTGACGCTCGACAGCGGCGCGGAGCGCCGCACGGCGCGCGTGGGATTCCGTCAGGTCGAGACAAAGGGTGGGCGTCTGCTCGTAAATGGGCGCCCGGTCAAGTTCCGCGGCGTCAACCGGCACGAGTTCTCGCTTCGGCACGGCGCGTCGGTGACGGAGGAGGAAATGCGCGAGGACATCCTCCTGATGAAGCGCGCGAACTTCGACGCCGTCCGCACGGCGCACTATCCGAACGACCCGCGCTGGTACGGCCTGTGCGACTGCTACGGGCTCTACGTGATCGCCGAGGCGAACGTCGAGGCGCACGGCCTCGGGCAGAATGAGGGCGAGGGCGTCGGCTGGCGGCCGGAGTGGGAGGCGTCGATCGTCGCGCGCAACGTGCGGCAGGTTGCGAATTATGCGAACCATCCGTGCGTCGTGATGTGGTCGCTCGGCAACGAGTCGGGCGGCGGGCCCGGCTTCGCGAAGGCGGCTGCCGCCGTGCGCGCGGCTGACCCGTCGCGCCCGGTCTTCTATGAGCAGGGGAACGGGCTGGCCGATATCGACGGCGCGATGTACATGTCCGTCGCGACGCTCCGCGAGCGCGGCGAGATGGGCGAGGGTCGGCGCGCGGCTTTGTCGGAGGCCGCCCGTTTCCCGCGGCACTCCCCGGGCAAGCCGTTCCTCCTCTGCGAATACGCGCACGCGATGGGCAATGCGCTCGGCAATTTCGGCGGCTACTGGGAGGTCTTCCGCGCCTACGGCTCGCTCGCGGGCGGCTGCGTCTGGGACTGGGCCGACCAGACGCTCCTGAAAGACGGCCAGACGGCTTACGGGGGCGACTGGGACGACTGGCCGAACTCGGGGCCCTACTGCCAGAACGGGCTCGTCAACGCCGCGCGGGACCCGTCGTCTCCGAAGCTCGCCGAGGCGGCGCACGTGATGCGGCCGGTCGCGCTCGTGGCCTACGACGCGAATTCGGGCGACGCGACGCTGGAGAACCGCTGGTCGTTCACCTCGGCCGACGTGCTCGCAGGCTCCTGGGAACTGCGTCGTGAGGGCGAGGCGGTCGCGTCTGGCGGCTTCGCCCTGCCACCAGTCCCGCCGGGCGAGACGGGCTTCTGCGGCCTTCCCGACGTGCCGGTCCTGGCGGCGGACGGCGCAGACGTCACGCTGACGCTGGCCTTCGCGCGGAAGGAGGCGACGCCGTGGACGCCGGCGGGGTTCGTCGTCGCGCGCGATGAGATGGTTATCCAGTCCGGACGTCCTGACCGGTTCGTGCAAGTCCCGTCCGCGCCGGGGGCGATCGTCGAGACGGCGGATGCCTTCGTCCTTGTCGGCGGCGTGTCGACGGCGGCGATCGCCAAGGCGACGGGAACGCTCTCCCGCCTTTCGCTCGGCGGCGTCGAGATCCTGGACGGCAATGCGGCGGCAGGTCCTCGCCTCGCGGCGGTGAGGGCCTTCACGGACAACGACGTCGGGCTTGGCCCGTGGGCGTCCATCCGCGCGCCGTTCTACGAATCGGGCCTGACGCAGATGTCCTATCGCCCTGTGAAAGTCGTCTGCGACGGCTCGTCGGTCGTCTCCGTCGTGCGTGCGGAGGGGTCGAAGGGGCTCGGCTGGCTGCACGAACGCCGGTGGCGTCTCGGCGCGGACGGCGCGCTGACGGTCTCGCACGCGCTCACGCCGCGCGGCGCGCTGCCG
>JAFRJH010000299.1 GCA_017432385.1 Kiritimatiellia bacterium | reverse complement strand
TAGTCGTCGCCCGTGTTGTTGTGGATGTGTCCGTAGATCATATAACCGCGCCGCGCCTGCGGATAAGACAGCATCGGATAATGGCAAAGCGTCGTCGGCTTGCCATCTATGTCTATTTCCTTGATTGTCTGGACACTCTCGAAGTAGTCCCCGAGGCGGACTCTCCCCATCCATGAGTGGTCGTGATTGCCGAGGACAAGGTGCTTGCGCCCGTTGAGCCGCTTCAATATCGGTTCGACCGCCGCCGACCTGAAGAACAGGTCGCCGAGAATGTATATCGTGTCGTCCGCCATGACCTTGGCGTTCCATTTTGCGGTCATCGCCTCGTTCATCTCGCCAAGCGAAGCGAACGGCCGACGGCTCAGACGGATGATATTGAAATGCCCAAAATGCTGGTCAGAGGTGAAGTAGGTCATAGTGAAGCTGCAATCTCCAATCTCTTTATGCTGTCCACAATTCCCTTGGTTGCCGTCACAGGATCTACATCCATCCACGCACAGGCTGGATTTGACAAACCTTTCATATAGTCGGCATTCGAGAATATCCTTGTCAGTCGACGACATATGTCGTCATTAGTTTTCTCTCGCATTTTGGCATCTTGAAAGACATAAAGCCTAATATAATCCAGCAACGTTCGACTTCTGACACTAGAGGAAAGATAATACATATCGTAGACATCCTTATAGCGTGTGGATGCACCACCAAAGCGAAGTAAGCTTTTTAGTTTTTCTACGAAAATCTGTTCCTTCGAGTTTACCAGCAACGTCACCGGCTCGCCTCCGGAAGACATTTTGAATTCAAGATCTCCCTGCACAACTTCTTCTCGTGTGTGAACCCCAACATCAATCTTTGTCTCTATTACATGTTTAGCTGCGTCTGTCAGAGTCAGGAAAATGCGTTTACCCTTGTACTCTTGCTGCTTCAGAAGCACAATCCGCCCCTTTATACTAATTCTGCAAGGGGCAACTCGCGACAGCCTGGAAACAAACTTCCTGATTGATTCGTTTGCAAGCGAATAATGGAGAAAATCAACGTCCATGTCCATTGTTGCTCGGCGAACCACATTCGTCAAGCCGCTCATGACAACACCACCCTTAATCGTTAGATGGTCGTGAAAGCCCGCATCGCAGATCGCCTTTAGAACGATATCGTGTGCAATCTTTGCATCAGCCGTGTCATCAGAATAGCCGATAGCCAGCAGTCCTTGATGCAACACCTCAAAATCCATTACAGCACCTCCCGTTTGATTACATCGAAGATAACGCTCTTCTTCGGGAACGATTCAAGGTAGTCTTCAACTTTTGCCAGATAAAGCTCGTTCACTATTCCGCGATAGTTCCCTATCACTTCGCGATACAGTTCATACGGCATCTTCGCCCGCATGCGAACAGTCTCTATCAGCAGTCGCTCCTTGTCGAATATCCGCAACTGTACGCCACGCAACTCCTTATGTTCAACGCCGATACCTCCAGTACCCTTTGGAACGAAGTATTCAATGACCATCGGATTTTTTATCTTGCTCCCCCCCCTTTCAACTGCCAAATGGCATCTATCAGGAACTAGATCTGTCAGATCGTAATAGTAAAAAGCACTCTGCATAGTCACAACAGATGTCGGGTATCGCTTCTGAAACACCTCAATATCCCGATGTAGCGTACCGTCGGAATAAATACCATGCGCCAAGTGCATAAGGTGCCCAGCCCGTACCGCTTCTTCGACACGATATTGGCTACCCATCTTCTCTAGGCACTCTGACATGGTCATCAGCATAATATTTAAACCCACAAATCTCCAGTTTTGTCGTCTGAAATAATTATAGCACATTAACTGCTTGAAGCGCAAGTGGCAAGTGACACTGGAAGTAGTGCGGAAGTATTGCTAACACAGTTGGTCACAATGATTCGTTGACAAAAATACTAACATTTTTGTTGGTATTTTGGGAGCCATAACCTAATCGGGACTCTTTTCTGCGCCAGGATTCGGGGGAGAAGCCGGAAAGACGCTTGAACTCGCGGCAGAAGGTCGGGAGGCTCGAATAGCCGCACCGCCGGACGACATCCGCGAGGGGAAGCGACATGCGGGAGAGAAGCACCTTCGCCTTGTCGAACCGGACGCGGCGAATCTCCTCAAGTATGCTCTCCCCCGTCACGTCCCGGAAATACTTCTCCGCAAAGCGCCGCGAGGAGCGCATAGCCGCCACCACATCGTCCACCTTCAGCCCCGTGCAGGCCCGCGCACGGATCAGATCGACGGCATGCACGATGCGCGGATCTGCGGAAAGCGATGTCCGCGTCGTGGTCTCGCGCCGCACGAGGCCGAGCGGACGGAACGTCCGTTCTCCCTCGACGCGTCGATTGTCGATCATGTCGCCAAGCGTCGCAGCCGCCGCATAGCCCCCGCCCTCCCAGTCCGGAACAACGCTCGTGATCGTAGGACGGGCCGCCGTGCAGATTCCAAGGTCGTTGTCAACGCCCGCTATCGCCACATCGTCGGGGACACGCAGGGAAAGTTTCTGCGCCGCCGCAAGCACTTCCGCCGCAACCTTGTCGTTCGCCGCGAACACGCCGCAAGGACGCGGCAGGGTTTCAAGCCAGCGTCTCATGGCGACCGACGCCGCGCCGCCCTTCCCTCTCGTCACTGGACGGGACACGCCCGCCCATCTCCCCTTGCGGCTGACGACCTCACGCTCAAAGAAATGCTCGCGCGTCCGGCTCCAGTACGGGATTCCGCCGCCAATCCCCTCGCCGCTCGCAGCAAAGGCATAGCTCGCGCATTTCAAGGTGAAGAGTTCCCGCGCGACAAGGTGCGCGGTGAACTCGGCATCGTGGTGGATATAGGGAGAGCCCTTCATCACGACTTCCCTCGGACAGTCGAAGCAGACGACCGGAAGCCCGCCCGTCTCGCGGCGCTTCAAAGGCGACACAAGCGAGACAATCACCCCGGACGGCTTAAACCGCCGCAGGATGTCGGACAAATTCGCGCCCTTCTCCATGCGTACGAAATGCACCTTCCAGTTGCGCGACTGCGCGTAACGGCGCATTCCCGCATGCTGGCGCGCAAGCACATCACCCCGCGATTCATGCAGGACAAGAATGTGCACGGCTTCGCCCGATCCAGGACTCTCTTCGGCTGGTGGCATTCAGTTTCCTTTCCTGTCAGATAGTTTACCACCCATACGCCGAACCGTCAACGCTTGCACTATATCTCGACGACAAACTTGCGCGTGCCGTTGATGAGCGGGAGCCGGACGGGCTTTGCCAGCTTGCCGCGCCCGGACTTGTTGACGACGGTGATCTCGTAGGTCGCCCCGCGAAAGCGTCGCGTCACCGTGTAGCGCCCGAGCGACTTTGGAAGGCACGGATCGACGACGAGCGCATCGTAGTCGGGCTTGATGCCAAGGATATACTCGCTGACCGCGTACCAGTTCCACGCGGCAGTCCCCGTAAGCCACGAGTTCTTGCCCTCGCCGGGCTTCGCCGCGTCGCGTCCGGCGACCATCTGGCAGTACACGTAGGGCTCGACCTTGTGAAGCTCAGAGCGGTCCTCCGTGTACGACGGCGCGATCTTCGCCCAATGCGCGAACGCATCCTCGCCGCGTCCAGCAATCGCCTCGGCGATGATGATCCACGGATTGTTGTGGCAGAAGATGCCGGCGTTCTCCTTGTAGCCCGCCGGATACGTCGAAATCTCGCCGTACTCCACGACGTACTTCGTGAAGGCCGGCTGGTTGAGGACGATGCCGTGCGCGCACTCAAGATGTTTCTTCGTGGCGTCGAGCGCCTTTTCGGGCATGCCCTTCGCCTTGCCGATTTCGGCCATCGCGCACCAGCCCTGCGATTCGATGAATATCTTGCCCTCGTCGTTCTCCTTCGAGCCGACTTTCCTGCCGAAAAAGTCGTACGCGCGCAGGTACCATTCGCCGTCCCAACCATGCCTTTCGACGGCCTTCTCCATCGCCGCGACGGCCTTCGCCGCGCGCGTGGACTCGGCCTTCCTCCCGAGGTGCGCGCAGAGTTCCGCGTAGTCCTTTCCGCAGACGCAGAAGAGCCCCGCGATCATCAGCGACTCGGCCTTCGAGCCCTTGGTCTTGTTCTCCGTCGTCTGGAAGGACTCGTTCGGGTCGTGCGAGAAGCAGTTGAGGTTGAGGCAGTCGTTCCAGTCCGCGCGCCCGATGAGCGGCAGCTTGTGCGGGCCGAGGTTGTTCAGAACATGGTCGAAGCTGACCTTGAGGTGTTCGAAGAGCGTCACCTCGCTCCCCTTCTTGTTGTCGAACGGGACCTTCTCCTCGAGGATCGAGAAGTCTCCCGTTTCCTTGAGATAGGCGACCGTTCCGAAGATGAGCCACATCGGGTCGTCGTTGAAGCCGCCGCCGATGTCGTTGTTGCCGCGCTTGGTGAGCGGCTGGTACTGGTGATAGCAGCCGCCGTCGGGGAACTGCGTCGCCGCGATGTCGAGGATGCGCTCCCGCGCACGGTCCGGAATCTGGTGTACGAATCCGACGAGATCCTGGTTCGAGTCGCGGAAGCCCATGCCACGTCCGATTCCGCTCTCGAAGAAGGACGCCGAACGCGACATGTTGAACGTGACCATGCACTGGTACTGGTTCCATACGTTCACCATGCGGTCAAGACGCTCGTTACCGCTCTTCACCGAATAGCGCGAGAGGAGGTCGTCCCAATACGCCTTCAGCTGCGCGAAGGCGCGGTCCACCTTGGCGGACGTGTCGAACCTCTTCAGGATCGCCTTGGCGGGCTTCTTGTTGACGACGCCCTTCCGTTGCCACTTCTCCGCCTCGGGCAGCTCGACGTAGCCGAGCGTGAAGACGAGCTCCTTCGATTCGCCGGGACGAAGCGACACATCAAGCTGGTGCGCAGCGATCGGGCTCCACCCATGCGCCACCGAGTTCGCGCACTTCCCGGCGCGGACGGCATCCGGGTCGTCGAATCCGTTGTAGAGTCCGAGGAACGTCTCGCGGTCGGTGTCGAAGCCGTCGATCTTCGCGTTGACGCCGTAGAACGCGTAGTGGTTGCGGCGCTCCTTGAATTCCGTCTTGTGGTAGATCGTGGAACCTTCGATCTCCACTTCGCCCGTGGAGAAGTTGCGCTGAAAATTCTCCATGTCGGTGGAGGCGTTCCAAAGGCACCACTCGACGAACGAGAAGAGTTTAAGTCGCTTCGCCCTTTTCGAGTCGTTCCTGAGCGTCAGCTTGAGAATCTGCGCATTGGTCCTAAGCGGCACGAACATGAGGAGCGAAGCCGACACGCTATCCTTCGCGCCCGTGATGCGCGTGTAGCCCATTCCGTGGCGACACTCGTAGAAATCCAGCTCAGTCTTGCACGGCTTCCATCCGGGGTTCCATACGGTCGCGCCGTCCTTGATGTAGAAGTACATCCCGCCTGCGTCCATCGGCACGCCGTTGTAGCGGTAGCGCGTGATACGGCGGAACTTCGCGTCCCTGTAGAACGAATAGCCGCCCGCCGTGTTCGAGACGAGCGAGAAGAACTCCTCGCAGCCGAGGTAGTTGATCCACGGCCATGGCGTCCGTGGATTCGTGATCACGTATTCGCGGTTCGCGTCGTCGAAATGTCCGAACTTCATGTCTTCCCTCCGTCAGAATTCCACAAGCTTCCCCTTCTCCGCCGACTCGTACATCGCAAGGAGGATCTTCTGCGTGGCGTAGCCGTCGGCGAAATCAACGCGGCTCTTCGCGCCCGTCGCGATCGCCTTCGCGATGTCGGCGTAGCAGCGCTCGAAGTAGAGAAAGTGGTCTTCGTCGCCGTGGTGGAAGTTCTCGTCCAGCTCGGGGTTCTCCTCGCCGCCAGACGTCACGAGGCGGAATACGCTCTTCGCGCCGGCTGGCTTGTTCGTCCAAAGCTCGCAGAAGCCCTTCGTGCCGTTGACGCGTATGACCGGCGCGTCCCAGCTGTTCTCTGGCATCGCAGAATAGTCGAGGCGAGTGCCGTCCGCGAGATAGACGCTCGCCGTCATGCGCGACTCGACCTTCATGCCGTGCCACGGGACGCTTCCAAGTCCCTCCGCGCCGGCGAGCACCGCCTTTGGCGCGGGGTTGCCGAGAATGAAGAGCGCGGCGTTCACGAAGTGCGGACCGAAGTCGAGCGCATTGGAGCACGGCTGCGCGAGATCGATGGAGACGACCTTTCCGAGACGTCCGCTCTGGACGGCCTCCTTCGCGAGTTCGAAAGGACGTCCGTAGCGCCGCTGGAAGTTCACGAAAAGACGCGCCCCCGCCTTGTCCGCCGCCGCCTTCATGCGGTCCGCCGCGTCCATCGTGAGCGAGAGCGGCTTTTCGATGAGGATGTTCTTTACCCCCGCCCGGATGGCAGCCATCACGTGTTCCTCGCGGGCCGGGGCCCAAGTCGAAATCGTGCAGCCGTCAAGCGCCTCCTTCGCGAAGAGCTCGTTCATGTCGAGGTATCCGCGTGACGGATACTCGCGGGAAAAGTTGTCCAGGTTCTCCTGCTCGAGCGACGCGCCTGCGACAAGCTCGAAGCCGTCCGCATTGCGCTTCATCGCCTCCGCGTGCGCGTACGCAATCGCGTTCACGCCGCCGCGCTGCGGCGAATACTTCCCGACTCCTATGCATGCCCATTTCAGCCTTGCCATCTTCATTACCTCCAGTCTCCCACGAGGGACACGATTTCGCGCTTCTGCAGCTTGCGGTAGTGCTCCGGCATGTCGTCGCACTTCACGACGTTGCCGAGGAACGGCGTCATGTCGACTTTTCCCGCGCGCACATACTCGACCACGCGCTGACGCTCCTCCACGCCCCTGTCGGCGGGCGTCAGGATCGTCACGCCCTCGCCCGAGAAGAACGAGAACGGATTGTTCGAAACCTCCTTGATGTAGTTCGCCTGCATTACGAGACGCGGCCAGTCGTGCCCGTAGAAGCGGATCGGCTCCACCTTGTATTCCTTCGAATAGTTCTGCGGCTTGCGGCGAATCATCTTGTAGGCGAGCTCCACGCCGGGAATCGACCCCGACGCCTCCACGACGATGTCGAAGCCACCGTTTCCGAGACGCGCCACGCGCTCTTCCGCGCCCTTCTCCGAGAGGTTCACCGCCGCCGAAACGCCCGCCTTCAGCGATTCGTCCAGCCGGTTCTGGTCAATGTCCGCGACAACGACCTTCGCGCCGCGCAGCTTGAGGAACATCGCGCTGAACTGTCCGATCATGCCCTGTCCGATTACAAGAGCTGTCTCGCCCTCCTTCGGGTCCGCTGCCTCGACGCCGCGAAGCGAGATCGCCGCGACCTCCGCCGCCGAATACGGGAGATACGCGTCTTCTGCGAGGCCCTGCGGAAGCAGCACGGGCGTGTCCTCCGACTCGGTGTCGTAGACGTGCATCCCCGCCTCGCCGCCCCACATCACGTTCATGTCCGCGAAGCGCGCGGAATTGCGGCAAGAAACCATGTCGCCGACGCGGAAGCCCTTCACCTCCGCGCCAACCTCGACGACTTTCGATATCGCCGCATACCCCGGCACGAGTGGATAGTTCCCCTCCGCGCCGTAGTGTCCACCGAGGACGCGCAGCTCAGTTCCGGGCGAAACGAACGTGAAGAGCGTCTTCCCGACGATCTGCTTCGGTCCGCATTCGGGGAGCGTCACTTCGCCGAGCCGCACTTGGTCGACTCCATCGTACACGATTGCCTTTGTCTTCATTCCCTGTTCCTCCTCGCCAAAAGATCGGCGGTTATCTGGTCCATCTTCGAAGTCGTTATCGGATAAAGCGCCATCACAACGGCGGTCGCGGCAGCGATGACGCCCGGTATCCAGCTCATGAGCATCTTGATCCCTGGAATCGCCCCGGGAATGGACGCCGCCACTTTTCCGTCATAGCCGTATCGCGCGAGGACGACGCCGATGAGAAGCCCCGCTATGCCACCGCCGAACTTCATGGCGAAGGACGTCGCCGAATAGATGAGGCCCGTCGCGCGGCGTCCGTTGCGCCACTCGGAGTAGTCCGCGACGTCGCCCAGCATCACGAAGCAGAGCGTCGGGAATATCGCCGCGAAGAGCTCCGACACGACGCCTAGCGCGAAGATCGCCGTCACGTCCGCCGCGCCGCAGAACCACAGGAGCGAATTCACGGCGCCCGACGCGACAAGCGCACCGACGAAGAGATTGCGCTTGCCGAAGCGACGCGCGAGCGGCGACGTGATCGCCGCGCCTGCGACCGACGCGAGCATGAGCGCCGTCATGTACGTCGCGCAGAGGAGCTCGCGGTTCATGTAGTGCGTGAAGTAGACGATGGTTATGCCCTGCTTGACGGAGTTGTAGACGTTGTAGAGGAGCGAGACGACCAGAAGCACGATCCACGGGACGTTTACCATGAGCTGCTTCAGGTCGGCCAGCACGTCATTCCGCTGGTCCTTCGGTGGCTCAACACGCTCGCGCGTTCCAAAGAAAGTGATCGGCATGAGCACGACGAGTACTGCCGAGAGGATGTAGATCGGGATTGTGTACGAATTGAAGTATTCCTTCAAAACGAGCAGAAGCCCCTGGACGAGCATTCCGCCCGCGAATGCACCGACCATCTTGTAGCTCCCGATGGACGTGCGCTCCTTGTCGTCGGCGCTCATCACCGAAAGGAGAGCGCCATAGGGAATCCCCTGTGCGGTATAGACGAGCGTGAATACGATGTAGGTGACGTAGGCGTAGACGAGGCGCCCCGTCATGGAAAGCGACTCGGGACAGGTGAAGAGCATCGAGAGCATCACACCAAGCGGCAGCGCGCTCCAGAGCATCCACGGACGGTACTTGCCCCAACGCGTATTCGTCCTATCGGCTATCACGCCCATCGCGACGTCCGATATTCCGTCGCCGAGCCGCGCCACGAGCATGAGCGTCCCGACTGCGGCAGGATTGAGTCCGAACACGTCAGTATAGACGATGAAGAGAAACGCCGCGACTCCGCGCCACGCTATGTTCGCGCTTGCGTCGCCCATTGCGTAGCATATCTTCTCCCGGACGGAGACTCTATCGCTCTCGAAGTTCACGAGAGCATTATAGCATTATTTGATTATCCGTTTGCGCACGAAGTTATGGTTGAGTCGTGGTTGTGGATGGGTTGAGGTTTCCGATGGTTGGCGCGGGGTTGGAAATCCGGATCGGTTCTTTCTATCATTCCCTTCTCAATCAGCGGCCTCAGGTAGTACCTAGAAAAGTGGATTGGGCTCCTGATGCCGACCGCCGCCCATGTCGACACCGCGCGACCTGTGGCTGAACGACTCGACGGCGCAGTCGCCGCCGTCGGCGCTCACGGCAGCACTGCCAGCAGCTTGGCGATCTCCTTCGCGCCGCGGGTGGTGCAGGAAGTGGCGCGACGGTCGAGGCAGTTGATGGGCGAGCCGAGGCCGTGCAGCTCAGAGACAAAAGGTCACGCCTGATTGCCACACCAAATTGCAACAGTCATGTTAAAGCCGATGACTGTGGCCATTCCTCAACATCGCCGCGACAAATCTGCCGCGCTTGGTGTTGAGCAGTGCCACGCTTTTTGACGCGAAACGTTCTGCTTTTCCCTCGCTTCAGCTTCATTTTGTGTCCCCCAATGTGTCCCCCACCCCTTGAGGTGTATAGGGCTGTATGAAGGTGTATGCCGACGAAAGAGAAAAAGTGCGTTTCACCCCCGTTTTTATTGGGTGAAACGCGCTTTTAAAGTGGTGGGCGATGAGGGACTCGAACCCCCGACCTTGACCGTGTAAAGGTCCTGCTCTAACCAACTGAGCTAACCGCCCCTTAAATCAATCGATCTTCTTCTTGATGACGCGCTTGGCCTTGCCTTCGGTGCGCGGGAGCGAGCCGATCGGGAAGACGTCGCCTTTCGGGAGGAAGCCGAGCCTCTCTCGCAGGTGCTTGGCGACGGTGTGTCCGGTGACGCCTGGCTCCGCCTCGACGTTGATCGTGACGTCCGTCATGCCGTGGCGCTCCTCGAGGATGATCTGGAACTCGTCGGCGACTCCGGGGATCTCCTTCAGCGCCTGCTCGACCTGGCGCGGATAGAAGTTGACGCCCTTGACGATGAGCATGTCGTCGGTGCGGCCAGTGATGCGGTCGATCCTGAGCGACGTGCGGCCGCACCCGCACTTCTCGCGCGAGAGGATGCGCGTGATGTCGTGGGTCCTGTAGCGGATGATCGGCATCGCCTCGCGCGTGAGCGACGTGAAGACGATCTCGCCGTATTCGCCGTCCGGAACAAGCTTGCCCGTCGCCGGATCGATGATCTCGGTGATGTACTGGTCTTCGAAGACGTGGAGCCCGCAGTGGCACTTGCAGTCCTGCCCCGTAGTGCCGACGCCGCCTGTCTCCGTCATGCCGTAGATGTCAAAGCACTCGATGCCGAGGCGCTTCTCGATGCGGCGGCGCGTCTCGTCGGAGAAAGTCTCCGAGCCGAAGATGCCGACCTTGAGATAGGGAAGGTCGCGTTCGCCCTCGGGGCACTCGTCGAGCTTCTCGATGAGACGCGGGACATACGAAACGACGGACGCAAAGCCCTTCGACCTGAAGTCCTTCATCAGCTTGATCTGCCGCTCGGTGTTGCCGGACGATGCGGGGACCGTGAAAAGCCCCGCCTTGCGGGCGCCGTGGTAGAAGCCGAATCCGCCGTTGAAGAGGCCGAACGTCGGGATGATCTGGAAGGCGTCCCCCTTCTCGAGGCCCGCCATCGCGTAGCAGCGCGCCATGCACTCGGCCCACTGGAGGAGGTCGTTCTTCGTGTACGCCATGACGACGGGCGTCCCCGTCGAGCCGGAAGACATGTGGAACTCGAGGAGGTCCTTCCGGTCCACGCAGTTCATCTTCAGCGGGTAGGCCTCGCGGAAGTCGTCCTTCGTGAAGAACGGGAGGTTCGCGAGGTCGTCGAGCGACTTCACGTCTTCAGGCGACGCGACGCCGCCCCTCTTCAGCCTCTCGCGGTAGAAGTCGTTGCCCCATACGCGGTTAAGGGACTTCTTCAGGCCTTCAAGCTGGATCTTCGCGTACTCGTCGCGCGACAGAGTTTCCTTTTCGCGGTTCCACATGGCGGTTGTCTGCTGTGAGTTTGCGGATACGGGGGTCAGCGGGCGACAGACGCGCGGCCGAGCATGAACGCCTTCTTGTTGACGTCGAGGAGCTTCGCCTTAGGGCCGGAGAGCATCTCGGTCATGGCGCGGATCCAGAGCTCCTCCCCGAACGGGCAGAGCGCCGAGAGGGCGCCCGCGAGCACCATGTTCATCGTGCGCGCGTTGCCGACCTCGTCCGTCGCGACCTTCATCGCGTCGACGAGGACAAGGCTGCCGCCGAACGTCTTCCTGACCATGCCGTCAAGGTCTTCGGGGGATTTCTGCTGTCCCGACGAAACCGTCACCGGCACGAGATAGAGGTCGTTCACGACGGCCGTGCCGCCCTTGGCGAGGATCCCCGCGTTGCGGAGCGCCTCGACCTTGTCGAACGACACGAGTATGTCGGCCGTGCCTTCCTGGATGATGGGCGAGGCGACGGAGTCGCCGAAGCGCACCTGGCTCGTGACCGAGCCCCCTCGCTGGGCCATGCCGTGTATCTCGGACTTCTTGACGTCCATGCCCGCGATCGCCGCGGTCTTGGCGAGTATGTCGGCCGTGAGGATGATTCCCTGCCCGCCGACGCCGACGAGCGAAACGTTGACCGTCTTCATCGTCAGCCCTCGACGCGCTCCACGGTGATCTCGGGGTCGATCTCCTGGAGACCGGCCTCTATGCCCTGTTTGAGGGTCATCATCGCGAACGGGCAGCTGCCGCAGTGCCCGACAAGCTTGAGGTACACGACCTTGCCGTCGATCTTGACGAGCTCAAGGTCCCCGCCGTCCGCCTGGAGACCGGTTCTGAGAGCCTCGAGCTTCTCCTTGATTTTCTCTTCCATGTGATTCTCCTGAAAAGCCTTTGGGGGTAATTATACCATTTTTTCGGACCGTCTGCGGAAACGTCCCTTTGAAAGCGCGGCTCCGGCGATCAGCAGGCAGAGGCCCGGCACCAGGAACCACTGGTAGAGGTCGGCGAGCGCCGACTCGCTTTCATTCTGCTCCCTGACCGCAACCTGGCGCATGAACCGGCGGTAGATCGCGCCGAGCGTCGTGTCGGCCGTGCCTGCCGTCGCGATGGGCACGTAACGTCCGCCGGAGGTCTTGGCGATCGCCTCCAGCGCCGCCTCCTCGAGCTTGACCATCACGGTCTCGCCCTTGTACTTCATGACGCCCCTTCCGTCCTCGGAGGGGATCGTGGATCCCTTCTTTGGATCGCCGATGCCGACGGTGAAGATCGGGACTCCGTGCTTCTTCGCGAGGGCCGCGTTCTCGATGGCCTGTCCGCGCAGGTCGCCGCCGTCGGAGATTATGATTATCGCGCTGTGGTCGTCCTTCCAGTCCGGCCCCTTCGCCTTCTCGTCGAGGGCGAGCTCCACGGCGCGCAGCGACTCCCTGATCGCCGCGCCGAGGTCCGTCTCGCCGCGCGGAAGGAAATCTGGCGTGAGCAGGTAGAGCTTGTCCCGCAGGTGCCCGTAGTCCTTGGTCAGCGGGCACTGCAGAGCCGCGTTGCGCCTAAACGCGACGAGTGCGCCGCGGTCGCCCTCTTCCTTCAGCGAAGCGACGAGGTCGGCTATGTCGGCCTTCGCGCGCTCGAGGCGGTTGGGCCGCACGTCCGTCGCGAGCATCGAGCGCGAAATGTCGAGCGCGACGACGACGTTGCGGCTGCGGACGAGGTACTGCTCCTGCGACTTCCCGCCCTGCGGCCGCGACGCGGCGAACAGGCAGAGGAAAAGCCCCGAGAGGACCAGGGCGGACTGCAGTGCGGACGACCTCGACTTCGGCACGTTCAGCGTGATGCGCTCCAGCGCCTTCTCGCGACGCGCCTTAAGGAGCGACCAGACGAACCCGGCGACGGGCGCCAGGACGACGAGAACGAGCATCCACGGACAGGCGAACCTCATGGCTAGTGGTCGTGCCTCCCCTCCCCGTGCCACGGGACGAACTCCGGCACCCTGTCCATTCCGGCGGCGATGCGTTGGCGCACCGCCTCGTAGACGAGGATCGTCGCCGCGGCGGAGACGTTGAGCGAATCGGCGAGACCCAGCATCGGGATGCGCACGCGGAGCTCCGCTCCGTCCATCCACTTCGCCGTAAGCCCGTACTGCTCCGCGCCGAGCGCAATGGCAACGTTGCCCGTGAGGTCGACCTCGAAGTGCAGCTTCTCAGCGTGGGGCGTCGCAGCGAGGATCTTGAACCCGCGTTCCTTCAGCCACGCAAGCGCCTCGTCGCTTGTCGCCTCGACGATCGGCACGGAGAACATCGTACCGGTCGAGGCGCGGACTACATTCGGATTGTGGATATCGGTCGTGCGGTCACATACGATCACCGCCGCGACTTTCGCGGCGTCCGCGGAGCGCAGGATCGTCCCCAGGTTCCCCGGCTTCTCGATCGCCTCGGTGACGATGACGAGCGCGTTCTCGGGGAGCTTCAGGTCCGCCAGCTTTATGGAGACGTGCGGACCGACCATCAGCAGTCCGTCCGGACGCTCCTTGTACGCTATCTTCTCGAAGCAGACCCTGGAGCAGGTGTACACCTCCGCGCCGAGCCGCGCGCACTCGTCCACTATCGCCGGCTCGTTCTCGTTCTTGAGGTAGAAGTCGGGGCAGTGGAAGATCGCGCGCGGACGGTATCCGTTGTCGAGGGCGCGCCGGCACTCGCGGTAGCCCTCGACGATCATCTCGCCGGACTCCTCGCGCGTCGAACAGCTGCGAAGCTTTACGACGTACTTGAGCTTGGGGTTGCTTGGGGAGGTGATGTCCATCGCCGCCTTACTTGGCTTCGAACGGGCCGAGCGGGAGCGACGCCTCGTTGTAGAGCGTGCCGGCGGTCTTGGCCTTGCCCATGTAGCGGACCCTCACCGGCGCGGCGACCTGCTCGCTCGCGAGGACGATCGTGGGTCCGTCGATGTAGTCCGTATCGCCCTCCTTGCCGTCCTTGCCCTTGCCCTGCCTGTAGTTCACGACCTTCGCGGGCTGCCAGGCACCGTCCGCCCCGGCAAGCTCGAACGCCGGCTCGCGTGTGCGGTCGGGCGCGTAGACGTACCAGTTCTTGACGTTGGCGAACTCAACGGTCGCCTTGCCGTCCGCGAACGAGACGGACTTTACGACGGGCGAGTCGTCCTGCGGGATCGCGAAGCCGTAGTCGCGCTTGAGCGCGTGCACCACGAGGCGCTTGGCGACGATCTCCTTGTTGTTCGGATGGACATCGAAGAAGTTGCCGACGTCGGCGGTGACGGCGAGCGCCGCGTTCTTCTCCTCGGCGCAGAACTTCGTCTGGGCCATGCAGATGCCGAGCCAGTTGTTGCTGAAAGGGGCGAGCTGGACGAGGTAGAGCTTGAGGTCCGGGTTCGCGAATTCGCGCCTCCATCCTTCGTAGAGCGCATGGAGCTTGGCGCAGTAGAGCCGCGATTCACCCGCGTTGTGGCAGCCCTGGTACCAGATGAAGCCGCGCATCGCCATAGGCGCGAACGGGGCGACCATTCCGTTGTAGAGCACGGTCGGCTGCTGCTGCGCGGCGGTGATCGGCCCCTTCTTGTCCTCGGACTTCCAGTCCTTCTTGACCGGGTACTCCGCCGTCGCCCTGATGGACTTGTCGCAGCCGTCGTATCCGCTCCGCGGCGTCCATGCGTCGATGTTCGTCCCGCCCCAGCTCGCGTCGAGGATTCCGATCGGCACGTCGAGCGCGAGGTAGAGCTCGCGGGCGTAGTAGAACGCGACGGCCGAAAGCTCCGTGCCGCGTCCGCCCATTGCGCCGCGATAGAAGAGCTGGAGGTCCTCAGGCGTGAACTTGCACCACTTCGCCGAGACCTCGACGGGCGTCGCGGACCACTTGTGCGGACTCTTCACGTAGCGGACGCACGGCAGGCGCGTCATCGTCGTCATGAGCCCGCCCTTCATGTCGCGGTAGCGGGTGCCCCAACCCCAGATCGGGCACTCCATGTTGCTCTGGCCCGACGCGAACCACACCTCGCCGACGAGGACGTCATTGACTTCGACGGACTCGCCGCCGGTCGACGACACCTTCATCGTGCGGCTTTCCTTCGACGCCTCCATCGGATCGAGCTCGACCTTCCACGCGCCGTCCTTGTCGACGACGCCCGTCTTCGCCTGCCCGGCGAACTCAACCTTCACCGTGCCGCCCGACTTGGCGGACTTGCCCCAGACCGGGACCTTCATCCCGCGCTGCAAAACTGCGCCGTCAGTAAACGGAGCGCCCATCTTGATCTCCGCGAAAAGCGGAAGCGCGGCCATTGCCGCAACAAGCGTGACACACGTTTTCTTCATTGCTGTTTTTTCCTTTTCACTTTTCGTTTTACACTTTAAACCCTCAGTGATGGTGTCCGCAGCTGCAGTCGTGGCCATGCCCATGGTCATGTCCGCAGCCGCACTCGTGCTTGACGTCCTTGTACTCGATCGTCGCCTTCTCGCGCAGCTCGGCGACGAAGGCGTCCATCGCGCGCCCGCGGGCCTCGTGCCGGAGGAGGTCCTTGATCTGGTCGTGGACGTCGACGAGCGTCTGCTGTCCGCCCGGGCGCTCGTCGGCCTTGTAGATGATGTGGTAGCCGAACTGCGTCGACACGATTCCGGAGACCTCTCCCTTCTTCATGCCGAACGCGGCCTTGTCGAACTCTGGCACCATCATGCCGGGGCCGAACCAGCCGAGCGACCCGCCTTCGACGCCCGACGGGCAGTCGGAGTGCTTCTTCGCCTCGTCAGCGAAATCGGCGCTGCCGGAGACGATGCGTTCGCGGATGTCCTTGATCTTGTCCAGCGCGGCGTCGTCGGACCCCTTGACGAGGATGTGCTGGCAGAGGACCTTCGGCTCGGAGACGTATTCGCCCTTGTGCGCCTCGTAGAACGCCGCCACCTCGTCCTCCGTCGGATCCGCGACATGCGCGCACGCCTGCCCGACGAGCATGTTGACGCGCGCGCCCTTCTCGAGCTCCCTCCGGAACGCATCCTCGGTGATGCCCTGGGCTGCAAGGGCCTTCCTGTAGTTCTCCTCCCCGCCGACCTGCTCGACGACCTTGGCGACCTCGGCGTCGATGTCCTTCGCCGTGACCGGCAGTTCGAGCTGCGCCGCGCGGTCAAGGAGGAGCTTCGCCCCTATCGCCTGCTCGAGCGCCTTCTCCTGGAGCTTCGGGAGGTTCTTCTTGACCTCCTCCATGGTCATGCCGTGGCCCATGTAGAACCTGACGAGGCGGTCGAGCTCGAACTGAACGGCCTCGCCGCTGATTTCCTGTCCGTTTACGATTGCTGTTTTCATTGCTGGTGCTGGAATTGCCAATTCTTCCTTCATGGCGCGGCGACCGTCAGAACAGACGGGTCACCTCGCCGTCGATCGCGCCGACGTCGCAGACGCGCGTCTGGGCGACGGGCAGCCGCTCAAGCTCGCGGAACGACGGCGGCGGGTCGTCAAGTACGTCCTCCCCGTAGGCGCGCAGGCACGTCTCCGGAAACTTGTAAGGCGTCGCCGTGGCCGCGACGACGCAGGGGACGCCGTCCTTCGGAAGCCCCAGCTTCCTCGCGACGCATGTCGCGACGGCGGTGTGCGGGTCGACGAGATATCCCGCGGCCGCGCGCATCCTGCGCATCTCGGCCTCGGTCTCCTCCGGAGTGGCGACGCCGCCCTCGAAGTCCGCGAAAAGGCGTTCCTTCGCCTCCTCGGAAAGCTCGTAGCGGCCCTTCTCGGCGAGATCCCTCATCATGCGCGAAGTCTCGGCGCACGCGCGGCCGACGTCGCCGTCGAGTCCGCCCGAAATCATCCAGAGGAGGCGCTCGACGTTCGACGACTTCCTGATGTCCATGGACGGCGAGTTCGTGACCGTGAACCTGTCGCCGGGGTCGTACACGCCCGTCTTCACGAACCTGGCGAGCACGTCGTTGACGTTGGAAGCCGAGACGAGCCTCCTGACCGGCGCGCCGAGGAGCTTCGCGTAGTAGGCCGCGAGGATGTTGCCGAAGTTGCCGGAGGGACCGACGACGTCGAAGGCGGTCGAGAGCCTTTCGCCGGCGAGAACGTAGTACGCGATCTGCGGGACGAGCCGTCCGGTGTTGATCGAGTTCGCGCTGGAGAGCGTTATGCCGTGCGCGGCGGCGTCCGCGTTGATCGCGGGGTCCGCGAAAATGCGCTTCACGGCCGCCTGGGCGTCGTCGAAGTTGCCGCGGATGCCGACCGCGTGGACGTTCGCCTCGGACGGGGTCGTCATCTGGAGACGCTGGATGCGCGAGGTGCCGGCCGCCGGATAGAAGACGACGATCTCCGCGCCGTCGACGCCGGCGAAGCCCTGCATAGCGGCGGAGCCCGTGTCGCCGCTCGTGGCGGTGAGCACGAGGACGCGCCGCCCGCCGGCGGCGTAGCGCATGAGAACGGGGAGCATGGAGAGCGCGACGTCCTTGAAGGCGCCGGTCCTGCCGTGGAAAAGCTCCAGCATGTGGAGGCCGTCGCGCTCGACGAGCGGGACGGGGTCCTCCGCCGGGAAGCGCGAGAGAAGCCGGTCGACGGCGGCCTCGCGGACATCCGCCGGGATGTCGTCGAAGAGAAGCCCCGTGACGAAGCGCTCGGCGTCGCGCAGGGTGGCCGCCGCGGGGGCGGACGCGCCGGGCTTCGCGCCGGCGATGTCGGGCACGTACAGCCCGCCGTCGGGAGCAAGCCCGCGGAACACGGTCTCGGCGCCCGTAGCCGAGAGGCCCTTTCTCGTGCTGAGGTACTTCATTTGCTCGCGTCCCTGACCTGCTGCTCGTCGAGCGTGACATATCCGGCCGCGGACAGCGCCTCGATCGCCTTCTGGTTGTCGGAGAAGCGGAACACAAGCACGGCCTTCTCGCCGCTGTGGAAGGCAAACGCGTAGCTGTACTCTATGTTCGTGCCGGACTTGTCCAGGACGGACATCACCTCGGCCATTCCGCCGGGCCTGTCGGGGACGCAGAGCGCGACGACCTTGCAGACGTTCACGACATGCCCCCTGTCAGTGAGCACGTTCTGCGCCTTCTCGTGGTCGTCCACGATCATGCGGACGATCCCAAACTCGCTCGAGTCCGCGAGGGACAGCGTCGCGATGTTTATTCCGGCGTCTGCGAGGTCGCGGCATATCTGCGAAAGCTGCCCCGGCCTGTTCTCTAGAAATATGGAAATCTGCCTGATCTGCATGACCTGCCTCCACTAGTTGAACATGAACTCCACGACGTCGCCGTCCTGCATCTCGTATTCCTTGCCCTCGGGGCGGAGCGCTCCGGCCTCGCGCGCGCCCTTCTCGCCGCCGTACTTAACGTAGTCGGCGTACGACACGACCTGTGCGCGTATGAAGCCCTTCTCGAAATCGGTATGGATCACCCCTGCGCACCTCGGGGCCTTCCACCCGCGGCGGAACGTCCAGGCGCGGACCTCCTTCGGCCCGGCCGTGAGGAAGCTCGCCAAGCCCAGCGTGTGGTAGGCGAGCTTGATCGTCCTGTCGAGCGACGACTCCTCGAGGCCGTACGACTGGAGGAACTCCTTCGCCTCGGCGTCGGAAAGCCCCGCGAGGTCGGCCTCCATCTGCGCGCAGACGACGACGCACTCCGCGCCGTCCTTCGCCGCGTACGCCTTCAGCGCCTCGACATGGGGGTTGCCCTCCCCGGTCACGTTGTCGTCGGCCACGTTCGCGCAGTAGATGACCTTCTTGTCCGTGAGGAAGTGGAGCTCCTTCAGGACGTCCAGGATCGGATCGCCCTCCTTGCGCGGGCACGAGCGGACGCCCTTCCCCTCCTCCAGGTGCTTCAGAAGCGCCGCGCACGCCTCGGCCTCCGGACGGAGCGCGGGCTTCGCCTGGGCCTCCTTGCGGATGCGGTCGTATCTGCGCTGGAGCTGCTCCATGTCGGCCAGGACGAGCTCCGTCTCGATGACCTCCGCGTCGCCGACGGGGTCGATCGGGGCGGACTTGTTGCCGCCCTCCTGGACATGGATGATGTCGTCGTTCTCGAAGCAGCGGACGACGTGGAGTATAGCGTCGCACTCGCGGATGTTAGCGAGGAACTTGTTGCCCAGGCCCTCGCCCTTCGAGGCGCCCTTGACGAGCCCGGCGATGTCGGTGAACTCGACCGTCGCGCGGATGATCTGCTGCGGGTTCGCTATCTTCGCGAGCTCCTCCAGCCGCGGATCGGCGACCTCGACGATCGCGGAATTGGGCTCGATGGTGCAGAACGGATAGTTCTCGGCAGCCGCCTGCTGCTTCTTGTTAAGGGCGTTGAAAAGAGTCGACTTGCCGACGTTCGGCAGACCGACAATGCCAACTGAGAGACTCATTTCTTCTGTTCTTCCTTCGGTTTCTGCGACGCCGCGCTCCCCCAGTCGGGGTACATCGCCTTCAGCGTCTTTCTGTAGAAATCCGCGTCGGGGACGCGGTCCTCCTCGACCGCCCTGGCTATGAGGCGCTCAAGCGCCGTCACGACGTTCGTGCGGTTTGCGGCGACCATCGCCGCGCCGCGCTCCCTGTCAAGACGCTGCATCTTCGCCAGCGCGCGTGTCTCCTTGGGCAGCGACAGGTCGTTCTCGGCGAGGTAGGGCACCTTCTCCTTGCGGCGCGCGACGCCCGACTCGTCGAACTCGGTGTCGTCCTGGCTGACCCAGACGAGATCCTTGATCGTCTTCTCCGGCCTGAGCGCCGCCTCCCGCTCGTCAAGGTCGCGCTTGAAGTCGAGAAGCTCGCGCTCCATCGCCGCCAGGTCGAGCTGCTTGAGCTCGTAGAGCTTCGCCTCGGCGATCACCTTCTCCGACATCAGCTTCTCGCGGGCGAGCGCGTCCGCCGCCGCCTGCGCCTTCGCGGCCTGCGCCGCGGCCTCCGCCTTGGCCTTCTCGCCCTCGAGGCGCGTCTTCTCGACGGCGGCCTTGGCTACAGACCACAGCGTACCGCGTGAATATGCAG
>JAFRJH010000298.1 GCA_017432385.1 Kiritimatiellia bacterium | reverse complement strand
GACTATCGCCTGTACTGGGCAGGCGTTCAGAACGACATGGACGACATCTATGTCCACTACAGCACCGTCAGCTCAATCGAACTTGACAGAGCCGATGGCGGCGAATGTGTCAAGGTCGCGGAGGCCTCCGTCGGCGTTGGAACCATCACGTTCACGCCGCCCGAAGTGGGCTACACGTACTGGGTGCGTCTTGTCGCGCGCAAGGGCGCGAACTCCTACGCACATTCGGAGGAAATCGCTTCGTTCACCGTGCCGGCGATTACGCTCAACGGTGCAACTTGGACGGAGGGAGATGCGCCTTCCAACGACTACGTCACGGTCAACTACGCGCTCTTTGAGACGAACGCAGTGACGCACCTCTACTGCTACTGGAGCGAAAACAGAGCGGAGCTTGAAGGAGACGAGCCTCCGTCCGGCGAGGGCGTGTTCCTGCTCGATCTCGGTGCGAACACCAATGCCAATTTGTCGGGGAAGACGAGCTTCCTACTCCCCGCGACCGAGGGTCTTGAGCGTAACAGGACATACTACATCCGTCTTGCATGCGGCGATGACCAGGGCATCAAGCTCTTCCCTTCGGCCGAGATTGTGGAACTCGACACGAAAGAGACTCCGAGCACCGTTCTCACTGGAGCATCGTGGGCGGACAGCAATGTGGCCACAGTCAACTTCACGGCGACTGTCGGCAAGCTTGACCCGGAGGAAATTCAACTTGTCGCGCTGTACTCGCGCGTGCAAAACGACGTGAATGGCAACAAGCCTGAGGAAAAAGAGTCGGTGACAACCGTCAGCCTCGGATTCTGTTCCGATCTCGGACTGGACGCCACCTCTCCGTCTGCGACCTTCCCGCTTTGGTCGGATGTTGCCACCAACTACTATGTCCGCCTCGCACTTGCGACGAACATCGTCGTCGAGGTGCCTGCCAGCGTTGTCACGAATGTCGTTGAAGAGCCGGAGGGAGTCTTCACCACGAACATTGTCGAGACGGCGGCGCACCTCGCCACGAACTTCGTTGTCATCGCCGGCTCGTATTCGCAGACGAAGGGGCCGATTGCCGTATCCGCTGTCGAACCGTGCACGCTCCTCTACCTCGTGACGGCCAACTCGAAGGTCGCGTGCTATGGCGACGAACCGCTTCCGCTTTACTACATGCTCGAATATGCTGGACAGACAGAAGGCTGGGGGTGGGAGAACAAGTATTCTATTGTTGGCGCCATCGCCTGCGACGTCAGTTCTGCTTCGTCGTCTGGAAATTATCCTATTACACAAGGGACGCTGATGCTCGAAAACGGCGGACAGGCGCAGACTCACATGGACGACGATAATGTGGAGCGGACTTACCAGCACAAGCTGACCTACTCCGGGGCGACGTATACAATCACCAATGCTGTGTTCACCGCGTCCATTGAAGATGTTGTGACCAACTATACAGGCAATGCCTTCGACGCGAGTGGGCTGGTTGGTACGCTCTCCGGTGTCCGGAACGAGCAGCCGGTAACGTACCTATATCGTGCGGACGGCGCGGGTGATTGGGGCGAAATGCCTGCGTTCACGAATGTCGGGAACCATATCGTCCAGTTTGTGGCGTCGGCACCGAACCACGACGACGTGCGCAGCTCGTTCAAGGTGACTGTGGCGCCTGCGCCTCTCACGGCGACGATTGAGGACGTGACGATGGACTACACGGGAGCCGCCATCTCGCCAGCCGTCGTCACCAACGTGACGGGGCTTGTGCGGGGCGACATCAACCTGCTCACGTGCGAGTTCCGCGACGAGGCGGGCGAGTGGCAGCCGACCGTTCCTTCGTTCGCCCTGCCCGGCACGTACAAGCTGTACTTCCGCGCTTCGGCTCCGAACCACGCGGCGGCTGTGACGAACTGCACCGTCGTCGTCAACGGCTGGGACTTCAAGGTCAACATGGACGGCGCGACCGGGTATAATACGCCGATCGTCATGAACACTCCGGGATGGCTGATCGACAAGTCGGGCAAGACGGGGACCGAGCTTTCGGACAGCAACACGCGCTACGAGGCGCTCGACGCGGTCTGCGACAACGGACTTCGCCTGTGGCAGAACTACGTTCTCGAGCGCAAGGACTTCGGCAAGAAGGTCGTCGCCACGATTATGCAGCAGGGGAGCGTGGTGAACCCGAACTCGTTCGCCGTCCACTTCCCCGACATCGAGCCGCTCATGGGCACCGGCCTTCGGGTGCAGTACCGCCTTGACAGGAAGCTCAGGGGATCGAGGACCAGGGGCGAATTCGAAGCTGCCGCGTTTGAAATCGGCGAGCTGACCGGCAAGTACGAGACGAACATCCCGCTCGAGCCCGATGACCCGACGGGCCTCTACGTGTTCAACATCGTCTTCTCGCCGACGAACGAGCTGTACACGGGGCAGTCGGTGATCGCCTCCTGCGCCACGGTCGGCGTCCTTCGCGTGTCGAGCGCGCTCACGAACACAGTGACCGTGGCGCCGTGGCTCTCGATGTCCGTCGACAGCACCAACGAAATCGATGTTTCGGTGTCCGATGCCGTCAATCCGTTCTGCATCGGGGCCGGTGACGCGATCTACGCCTACGAAACCGAAGACGGCACGTTCCGCATGTGGGAGCTTCTGGATGGCGGGGACTGGAATGCGCCGGTGACGGTCAACAAGAAGGGCGTATCGCAGTCCACGGCGGAAGTCTCGACCTTCGAGCCCGGCAAGGCGTTCTGGCTTGTCCGCAACGCGCCGGGTCCGTACATCTACCTTGTCGGACGCTACACGGGCGCGGACTACGTGACGGCGCTTGAAGGCGGCACGGCCGAGAATCCGGGAAGCACGCTGGTCGCGAACCCGACGATGTTCGACATCGCCCTGAACGACCTTGAGTTCGTGGACGGGGATGGCGATGCGGCGACCCCGGCGGTCGGCGATCGCATAGTGTTCCAGGACATCTCGGGAATGCAGACCATCTACTGCCGTGATTCGGAGAACGAGACATGGGGACGCATCGTGCCGACGAAGGTCGGCAATCGAATCAGGCAGGTATGGACGGAAGACGGCACGAACACCGTCGGCACTGGTTTCTGGTATCTGCGCACGGACGAAGGCGCGCTCAGCATAAGGTTTGAATCGGCAAAATGATCTGGAGAATCGGTAGACATGCGTTGTTTTTCGCGGCCATGACGGCCGCGGCCAGCCTGTTCGCCGGCGAAGAAGTGCTATACTGGATGATTGACGGCAGCGCGACCATCACGACGGATTTGCACGGCAGTCCTCCGACAACGGCTACCATCGGAGACTTCTTCGGAAGCATCGGCACATATTTCCCCGATTTGGCCGCTGATGGATCCTCGTTTGCCGCGCGCGTCCGCGTGACGGGCGGCGGCATAACGGAGGACACGTTCCTCGACCTCTACATTCCCGGCTATGGGATCGATGCCGGCGGCGGCGCGTACGGCGTCGAATTCGGCGAAGCCGGCGGCTACTGGGGCGCGGGCGTCCCGACCGGAAACCAGTCGCCGCTCGGGGGTTTTGCGACCGGTTCGCCGGAATACAGCTTCATTGTCGAGCTGGGCAACATCGACTCCAGCGACAACTGGACGACTGTCGCGACGAGCGCGGCGGAGACGTACAACTCGCTCGGCGCCTTCATCCACGAGACCTTTGACATCAATCCCGGCCAGATAGCCGCCTGGACGCCGACGCAGTTCGTGGCCACGCCCGAGCCGTCCGGCGGGCTTCTGACCGCGCTCGGCCTTGTTCTGCTGGCTTTGCGCAGGGGAAGCCGCCGGAAGGAGGCGTGACGGTTTGACGGAGGGGAAGCGGAAACTGCGGGACCGTCTCTATGTGTCTCTGCTAGGCGTGGCGATCGCCGCGCTCGCTTTTGTCTGGGGATACGACGCGCCGCCTCCGCAGCTGATGGACGACCTCGCCGCCGCGGCGGGGCTGCGTCCCCCGACTAGTCAGTTCTCGCTCCTGTGGCACCACCTTGCGGGATCGCTCTGCAGTGCGATCGGGCTGAAGGGCGCCGAGGCGGTTCTCCGCGTCGCGGGGCATGTTTCGCTCGGGCTTCTCGCGGTAATGGCGGTCTCGATGTTTTCCCGCGCGATACCCTCGTCCTTTGGAAGGGGCGGGCACATCGCGTCCTGGTGGCGGACGGCGATGCGTTTCGTGCTGTTCCAGGGCGCGGCTCTGTTCTGCTTCTCGAATCCGGTCTGGAGCGCCTTCCGCTGGTTCTCGCCGCTCGCGCTCCAGACGCTTCTCGCAATGATGGCCGCGATGAGCCTAATGGAGTACTTCAAGACGAACCGAACTCCGCCGCTGATGGCATCCTTCATGCTCACCGGGATTCTCGCGGTCGACGTGCCGACGTCGATTCTGCTTCCGCTGGCCGCGGTCGCGGCGCTTCTCGTCATGGGGAGGCTCGGCGAAAGCGTCGTCTCGGCGCCGACGGAGGCGCCTCTTTCGTCCGAGCTTATGAAATGGCGGCTCACGCTCCTGTTCGCGCTCGGCGTCATCGTCGGCGTGGCGCTGGAGGCCATGGCGTTCGCCTCGATGGACGGGCTCGCCGCCTTCGGCTGGACGTGGGGCGACTACGTCTACAGGACGCTGATGGCGTTTGTCAAGAGCCTGCTCTCGTCGTGCTCGCCGGCCGGAGTCGTGCTGTTCATAGCCGTCGCCCTGCTGCCCGTCGTCGTCGAGCACCGCCTCGTCCGCCGCGCGCTTGACGAGGAGAGGATGCTTTCCTACTCGCACGGCGCGACGTTCCTCGTGTGCGGACTCATCGCCTTCACCCAGCTCGCGTGGGCGAGGGAGCTCTGGTTCTGGTCGCTCGGCGGCGCCGAGGGCTGTGTGCGCGACGGCTTCCTGAGGTGCGTGGCCATGTTCCTGTGCGCGCTCGCGGTCGTCTGGGCGCTCGCCGTGTTCACGACCGAGCTCCTGTTCCGCAACTGGCGCCGCGTCGCCACCCTGAGGTCCCAGGACGAGGCCGAGTCGAAGACGGCGCCGGAGATGT
>JAFRJH010000297.1 GCA_017432385.1 Kiritimatiellia bacterium | reverse complement strand
GACCGGGGCATCGAAGGTCTTCGTTACCGTGCAGACGCCCGACGTCCCGTTCGTGGGCGGCGTCACCATCAGCGGCGCCCTGGACATGGGGCGGGACTGCAGGCTCGAGGCGACGGTCGCCTCCGCGGGAGAGACCATCGGCGTCGAGGCGGACCGCGCCATCGCGATGGATGATGCGAACCTCGAGTGCAAGGTGAGCAGCACCTCCGACGATGTCATCACCTTCGGCGTCGTCTGCGGCGGCTTCGAGTTCGCCTGCTCCAAGGACGGCTACGTCCTCCACAGCACCGCCGCGAACGGCATCGCGCTCGCCGCGGACACCGGCGAGCACGGCGATTTCACGGTGAAGCCCGCAGCGGGCTACACGCCCAAGATGGTCGATATCGAGCCGCCCGCGGTCATCATGATCCCCGCGACGGGCGAGGTCAACGTGGTCGGCACGCCCGGCTACGGTGAGACGATCAAGGCCGAGACCATCTACAACCCCAACGACCGCAGCGCCCCCGCCACCGAGGTCGAGATCGGCATCCCCCATCCGGGCGGGAACGTCGTGGTCGCGATCGCGGCGTTCCTCGCGGTCGTCGCGGGGTTCGCGTACGTCTCGCACAGGAAATGGCGCACGAGGGTCAAGCCCCTCGACGAGGTCTGACGCATTCGGGAAGGAGCAACCATGGCACGCAATCACGAGGTCACGACACGTCAGCTGCTCCTCGATGACGAGGGCGAGCTGCGCGAGCCGGGCTGGTCGCGCTCGCTGGTCCAGGAGTATCGGCGCTCCATGATCAAGGCGCCGGCGTGGCGCATCAAGGAGTGGGACTACTACCTGGTGCTCGCCGACAGCTTCGGGGCGGCGTTCACGATCTCCGACGACGGCTACATCGGACTTCAGTCGGTGTCGCTGCTCACGTTCGGCGAGAGGTCCTGGCAGCACACCGAGACGATCCTGAACCCCTTCCCGATGGGCAAGGTGCGCCTGCCGTCGAGCTCCGAGAAGGGCTTCACGACCTACCGCGACAAGCGCCTCCAGATGTCCTTCTCGGTCGAGGGCGCGACGCGCCACATCCGCTGCAACTTCGAGGAGTTCTGCGACGGCAAGCGCCTCAAGGCCGACATCGTGCTCGCGCAGCCGCCCATGGATTCGATGGTCATCGCCACGCCGTGGGACCAGAAGCACCACTTCTACTACAACCAGAAGATCAACTGCATGCGCGCGAGCGGCTGGATCGAGTACGACGGCACGCGCTACGAGTTCGACCCCGCCACCGACTTCGGCACGCTCGATTGGGGCCGCGGCGTCTGGACCTACGACAACACGTGGTTCTGGGGCTCGGGCAACGCCGACCTCGACGGCCATGCCTTCGGCTTCAACATCGGCTACGGCTTCGGCAACACCGCAGCCGCCAGCGAGAACGTCCTGTTCTACGACGGCGTCGCCCACAAGCTCGACGATGTCACGTTCAACATCCCCGAGGACGACTGGTATGCGCCGTGGACCTTCACGTCCTCGGACGGCCGCTTCGAGATGGATTTCGTGCCCGTGCTCGACCGCGCCGCCGACATGGACTTCAAGGTCATCGTCTCCGACCAGCACCAGGTCTTCGGCCGCATGTCCGGCACCGCGATCCTCGACGACGGCACGGAGCTCCACATCAAGGACGTGCTGTGCTTCGCCGAGAAGGTCCACAACCGCTATTAGGCGCTTAGGGGAGGGCTTCCGGACCATCAGTCGCGCCCCTCCCGCGTTTTGCGCCGCGGACAGGCCTCAAATGGTAACGTCCACGCGAAGCGGTTCGGCTACGACGCGCGTTTGCCCAGATGCCGTCGTTCTGTTTCGAGCTGCCGAGACCTGTTTCCTGCAGAGCATTACCATATGCGGCCTGTCCGCGGCGATACAGGAAACCAGGGTCTGGAAGGTCTATACAATGAAGGTGGTTTCGTTATCCGGGCGGGAGGAATGACCATGAAGAAGGTTCTCGTTGCGTATTTCAGCGTTCTGGGCGAGGAGGGCGTCACCGGCAAGCTCGCCGCGCGTTTCGCCGAGCGCATCCATGCCGATCTGTTCCAGATCGAGCCCGCGCAGCCCTACACCACGGCCGACTGTGACTGGCGCAATTCCAAGAGCCGCAGCTCGGTCGAGATGGGGGACCGCTCCAGCCGCCCCGCCATCGCGTCGCAGGTCGAGGATATGGGGCAGTACGACGTGGTCTTCGTGGGGTTCCCAATCTGGTGGTATCGCGAGCCGTCCATCATCGACACCTTCATGGAGGCCTACGACGTCGCAGGCAAGACCGTGGTGCCGTTCGCGACCTCCGGCGGTAGCGGCATCGGCGACTCGGGCAGGAACATGAACGCGCTCGCGCCTAACGCGCGCGTGGCCGCGGGCAAGGTCTTCGACACGAACATCTCGGCCGACACGATCGCCGCGTGGGCCCAGACCTGGCTGTAGGGGAGGAGCGCATGGTGTTTCGCGAGCTGGCGCGCATCAAGCAGCGGCTTACCGACGAGCAGTGCGCCGAGGTGCTCGGGAGCGAGCTCCGCGGTGTGCTTGCGGTGAACGGCGACGACGGGTATCCGTACTGCCTGCCGATCAACTTCTACTACACCCCCGAGGACGGGCGGATCTACTTCCACAGCTCGAAGAAGGGCTACAAGAACGATTGCATAGCGCGCGACGGGAAGGCCTGCTTCACCGTGATGCGCGACGCCGGCCCGATCCCGGGCAGCGACTGGGCGCGCCTCGTCGACAGCGTCATCATCTACGGGCGCATGGAGCTCGTCGAGCACGGGGAGTTCCACGAGGAGATGACGCGGCGGCTCTCGTACCGCTTCACCGATGACAGCGACTACATCGAGGGCGAGATCGCGAAGCTGGCCAAGGCGACGGCGGTATTCGCGCTGGTTCCCGAACACATGCGCGGCAAGCGCGTGAAGGAGGAGTAGCTGGTACGGCGCTGCGTTCTCGCTTGACCGAACCGCAGGTTGAGAGTAGAATGCTAACGCACGCGGGCGTGGCGGAATTGGCAGACGCGTACGGTTCAGGTCCGTATGAGAGCGATCTCGTGGGGGGTCAAGTCCCTTCGCCCGCACCATGATTACGAGAAGGCCTCCAGTCGAGGGCCTTTTTCGTTGCCGTTCCGCACATG
>JAFRJH010000296.1 GCA_017432385.1 Kiritimatiellia bacterium | reverse complement strand
TCGTTCGCAGGCGCCGCCGCCGCGCGCGCCGCGGGTGTCGCTCGCACGGCGAAGCTTGTCGTTGAGGATGACGAGGACCGCATGGTGTTCGGCTCGCTCAGGTTCTCGTTCCCCGAGGTCTCCGAGGCGCTTGCCAGGGTCCGCGTGGAGTACGAGACGCCGCTCGGCAAGGTCGAGAACGAACTCGAGATGCGAGGGCCGATTCTCTGGACCCCGGAGCGTCCGTTCCTCTACAAGTACAAGATCTGCGGCAAGGACTACTTCTACGCCATTCGGCGTTATGCGTTTGACGGCGGCTTCAGCCTCAACGGCAGGCCGCGCAGGCTCAGGGTCGCCGCTTGGGACCCCGCCTTCGGACTTGCCGCGGCGGAGTTTCCGGCCGAGTCCGCCTCGCGCTGGCTGCGCGCGCTGAAGGAGATGGGGGCGGACGCAGTGAGGCTGCCCGGATCGCTGCGCGGCCGCGGCGTCCTGGAGCTCTGCGACCGACAGGGCCTCGTGGTCTGCGACGGACGCTTCGATTGCGGCGCAGCCGAGGTCGCCGGACGCGGCGAATCCGCCGCGCTCGACTTCTGCGCGCTGCCGAACGACGCGTTCAGCCGCTGGCGTTCGGCCTGGGACGCGAGCGAGCCGACGGTCCGCGTCTTCCCGCACTGGAACCGCGACGCGAAGGAAGGCGACAAGGTCGTGGTCGGCTGCTATACAAGCGGGGACGAGGCGGAGCTCTTCGTGAACGGCGAGTCGTGCGGACGCCGGAAGAAGGGAGACGGAGGCGCCGTATCCTGGGAGGTTCCCTACGACTCCGGCGAGGTGAAGGCGATCGCCTACCGTGAAGGGCACGTCATCGGCGAGGATGTCCGCAAGACAGCGTACAAGGCGGTCGCCGTCAGGCTGGAGCCAGACTGCGAGGCGCTCGCCGACGGAGAGACGGGGTTCGTGAGGATCTGGCTTGAAGACGAGTACGGAACTGCGCTGCCGACCGCCGTGGACACGGTATCGCTCGTCCTTGACGGACCGGGCGAGTTCGTGGCGGCGGGGAACGGCGCGGGCGACATCGGCGAGGCTGCGGGCGCGAAGGCGTCGTGCAGTCTTTCGGCGGGCCGCGCGGTCGCGGCGGTCCGGCGCGGACACGGCTCGGGAGTCGCGCTGAAGCTCACCGCGTCCGCAAAGGGGCTGCGTTCCGCCGAGGCCGTCCTGCCCCGCTTCACACGCTGACGGCAGGGGGCTGGAATGGACGGATTCCGCAGGATAACGCTTTTCGCCGGACACTACGGCAGCGGCAAGACGAACATCGCGCTGAACTTCGCGAGGCTGCTCAGGTCGCGCTGGCCTCGCGTCGCCGTCGCCGACCTCGACATAGTCAACCCGTACTTCCGCACGAAGGACTCCGAGGCCGCGCTCGCCGCGGAGGGCATAGAGCTCGTCGTGTCGGACTACGCGAACTCCAACGTCGACTTCCCCGCCATGCCCAAGGAGGCGTATGCGCTCGTCGCGGACCGCGGCGCGCGCGTCGTCATCGACGTCGGCGGAGACGACCGCGGCGCTCTCGCGCTCGGCAGGTACGTCGACGACATCAGGGCGGAGGGCGACTACGACATGCTGGCCGTAGTCAACGCGTCGCGTCCGCTCACCTCGACGCCGGGCGACGCCGTCGAGGTGCTGCGCGAGATCGAGGCGGCGTGCGGACTTCCCTTCACGGGCATAGTCAACAACACCAACCTCGGACAGGGCACATCCGCCGACACGGTCCTCGCGTCGGTTCCGTACGCGGACGCCGTTGCCGGCGCGATGGGCGTCCCGGTCCGCTTCACGTGCTGCGCGGCCCGCCTCGAACCGGAGCTCAGGGGGCGTATTCCCGACATCATCCCCCTTGACATCCAGAAGCTCTACTATCAGCTCGACGAGCGCGCCTGACCTCCGCGCTTCCCCGGCGCGGAGAGCCGTTGCGGCCGCGGCAGCGCAAGATTTGCTATAATATCCGCCATGAAACAGAAACCGATGAACGTTGTCGAAAAGATACTTTCCGCCCATCTCGTCGAGGGCGATCCCGCGAAGGACCCCGAGCTCGGGATCCGCATCGACCAGACCCTCACCCAGGACGCCACCGGCACGATGGCGTACCTCCAGTTCGAGTCGATGGACGTCCCGCGCGTCAAGACCGACCTCTCCGTGAGCTACGTCGACCACAACACCGTGCAGATCGGCTTCGAGAACGCCGACGACCACGACTTCCTCCAGTCGATCGCGAAGAAGTACGGCATCGTCTACTCCAAGTGCGGCAACGGCATCTGCCACCAGCTCCACCTCGAGCGCTTCGGCAAGCCCGGAACAACTCTCCTCGGGTCCGACTCCCACACCCCGACCGGCGGCGGCATCGGCCAGATCGCGATCGGCGCGGGCGGAATCGACATCGCGGTCGCGATGGCGGGCGGCGCCTTCCACATCCCGACGCCGAAGGTGCGCGCGATCGTCCTCAAGGGCAAGCTCAGGAAGGGCGTCTCCGCGAAGGACGTCATCCTCAAGGTCCTCGAGAAGTTCGGCACGAAGGGCAACGTCGGCTGGATCTTCGAGTACACCGGACCCGGCGTCGCGACGCTGGACGTCCCCTCGCGCGCGACGATCACCAACATGGGCGCGGAGCTGGGCGTCACGACGAGCGTGTTCCCGTCCGACGCCGTCACGAAGCAGTTCCTCGCCGCGCAGGGCCGCGCGAAGGACTTCGTCAGGATCGTCGCGGACAAGGGCGCGAAGTACGACGACGAGTTCGTGGTCGACCTCTCTAAGGTCGAGCCGATGATGGCGGCGCCGCATAGTCCGGGCAATGTGGTGACGGTGAAGTCCAAGAAGGGCCTCAAGGTCAACCAGATCATGATCGGCTCCTGCACCAACTCGTCCTACCGCGACATCCGCACCGTCGCGCTCTATCTCAAGGGCAAGCACGTCGCGGACGACGTCGAGGTCGGCATCGCCTGCGGCTCCAGGCAGGTCATCAACATGCTCGCGAAGGACGGCTCGCTCGCGATCCTGCACGCGGCGGGGTGCCGCATGCTGGAGAACGCGTGCGGATTCTGCATCGGCGCGCACATGAGCCCCCGGACGGGAGCCGTGTCGCTCAGGACCAACAACCGCAACTTCGAGGGCCGCTCCGGGACGAAGTCCGCGCAGGTCTACCTCGTCTCGCCGGAGACGGCCGCGGCTTCGGCGCTCACCGGCAAGGTGGAGCTTCCGACGAAGAACCCCGTCGCGGCGGTGCCCAGCCCCAAGAAGTTCCCGATCGACGACGCGATGTTCCTCTACCGCAAGACGGCGGGGAAGGGCGTAAAGGGCGCGGAGATCGTGCGCGGACCGAACATCGCGCAGGTTCCGAAGGGCGTGCCGCTCGCCAAGGACCTCTCGGCGGTCGCGGCGATCAAGGTCGGCGACAAGATCACGACGGACCACATCATGCCGGCGGGCGCGCGGCTCAAGTTCCGCTCGAACATCCCGCAGTACGCGAAGTTCGTCTTCGAGCCGTGCGACGCGAAGTTCCACGACAGCTGCCTCGCGAACAAGGAGAAGGGCCTCGCGAACGTCATCATCGCGGGAGAGAGCTACGGACAGGGCTCCAGCCGCGAGCACGCGGCGCTCTGCCCGATGTACCTCGGCGTCAAGGCCGTGGTCGCGAAGTCGGTCGAGCGCATCCACCGCGCGAACCTCATCAACTTCGGCATCGTGCCGTTCATCTTCGAGAACCCGAAGGACTACGACAAGGTCGCGGCCGGCGACAAGCTGGAGCTCAAGGGCATCCGCGCCGCCGTCGAGGGCGACGGAGTCCTCGTCGTAAAGGGGCCGAAGGGCGAGTTCAAGGTCAAGGCGTCGCTGTCCGACCGCGAGAAGCACCTGCTTCTCTGCGGGGGGCTCCTCGCGTCGCTCTAAGCCACGGCGATGTCCGGACTGTTCGACCGGAAGGCAGTGTTCGCCGCCGCGCCGTATCTGGCGTGGATGGCGCTGATGTTCGCGCTTCCGGCGACGGCGGGCTCCTATGCTGTCCGCGGCGGAGTCGCCGCGCTGGCCCTTGCGGCGGCTTTCCTCGCGGGAAGCTTCGGACGCGCCGAGCCGCGGTTCGCGCTTAGAATGCTCGTTGGAATCGCCGCAGGGCTTCTCGTGCTTGCCCTCTGGGTTTGTCCTGAGCAGTTCGAGTGGTACCGGCGCTTCTGCGTGATCGGCGGCGGCGCGGAGTCCGCCGGCCCTTCGCCTTACGATCCCTCGGTCTGCGGATGGCCGCTTACGCTGGCGCGGCTCGCAGGCAGCGCATTTGTCATCGCGCCTGCGGAGGAGCTGTTCTTCCGCTCTTTCCTGTACAGGCGGCTCCAGAGCCGGGACTGGACGGACGTCGATCCCTCGCGCTTCGACGTTTCCGCCTTCCTGTGGACGGTCGGACTCTTCGCCCTGGAGCACGACCGGATCGTCGCGGGCGCGGCGGCGGGCGCGATCTACGGACTGGTCGCGATGCGCTGCGGACTCGGCGCGGCGGTGACGGCGCACGTCGTCACCAACCTGGCGCTTGGCCTCTATGTGGTGAAGACGGGCGCATGGGCGTTCTGGTGAGCATGGACACGGTCGAGGTTCTCGGTGTGAAGGCTAGGGTCGCGCGCACGTTTTTCGAGCGCGCGAAGGGGCTGATAGGCACGCCCGACCTCGCGCCTGACGAAGGGATGCTCATACTGAAATGCAACGCCATCCATACCTGGTTCATGAAGTTTCCCATCGACGCTGTCTTCCTTGACCGCGATGACAACGTCGTCAAGGTTGTCAGGGGCATTCCGCCATGGACTCCCATCGTCTGGGGCGGGTTCAGGTCGGTGAAGGTCCTCGAGACGAAATCGCGCAGATCCGGTCCGGAGTGAGGATATGTCCGCCGGTCGCGGACTGTTTTTGGTATAATAGCCGCTGCAGTCGGTTGTTTGCCAAAATAACGACAGGGATCACCAACGGCCGGGTGCTGGTCGTGGCGTGGCATTCTCGACGGAAGGAATGTGTTCAACAGGGAGGTTCCATGAAAACAGGAATTGTCATATCGGCTGTTTCGGCGCTGGTCTCGTCGGCGCTCTGCGCGGCGGATCCGTATGTCGGATACATATATCCTTCCGGAATCAGGGCCGGCGAGACGAACCGGCTCGTGATCGGCGGACAGAACCTCAGCCGGATCCGTGGCGCGCGGTTCAGCCTCGGAGGGCTTGAGGTCCTCAAGGTCGAGAATGTGCCGGGGTTTCCCAATCCGACCGGTCCGCAGAAGAAGCATCTCGTGAAGTGGCTTGACGGGATTGCCGCCGGCAACCTGGAGGAGCCGGATCTTCCGGACGATCCGCACATCGACGAGTGGCGCTCCAACTCGTGGTGGAGCGCGCTCGGGACTCTCGACGCCGGGAAGATCGCGATTGTGGAGCGCGACCTGTTCACCGCAAAGAACCCCCTGCAGGCGACTCCGTCCCTCCGCCAGAAGCTGCTCGTCACGGTCTTCGCGGACGCCAACGCCGCCTCCGGGCGCGGCGAGCTGTGCCTTTACGGTCCGGGCGGCATCTCCGCGCCGCGTCCGTTCGAGATATCGCGCGAGCCACACGTCGCCGAGCCGCTCTACGCGCCGTCGCACCGTCCCGCGCCGGAACCGCCGCCTGTGGAGATCGGAGACCAAGGCGCGGTCGTGCTTGACGGTCAGGTGCTTCCCGGCTCGACGGATTCGTTCCGTCTGCGGCTGGCGAAGGGGCGCCGCTATTCCTTCAGGGCGACGGCCCGCGAGCTGCAGCCCTACATCGGCGACGCGGTTCCGGGATTCTTCAACGCCTCGCTGACGCTGAAGGACGAGTCAGGCGCGGTCGTCGCCTTCGCGGACGACGAGGAGAGGTTCCGTCCCGACCCCGTCATGGAATTCGTTCCCGCGGCGGACGGAGTCTACCGGCTGGAGATACACGATGTGCTCTACCGCGGGCGCGAGGACTTCGTGTACTCCGTCAGGGTGTCGGAGGGCGCGGCGGATCTGCCGCGGACGCCTGAGCACGACGGCGTCGTCGAGCCTGGCGGCGCGGCGCGCAGGATGTTTCTCGTGGAACGCCCCGGCCCACAGGTCATCGAGGTCTCTGCACGGCGGCTCGGGTCGCCGCTCGACGCGGTGCTGACGCTTCGCCGCGGACTTGACGGGCCTGTCCTCGCCCGTTGGGACGACGTGACGAACACCGTCTTCTTCGGGACGGTCCCGCAGGCGGAGTCCGATCCGTGCGGCGTGTACGACTTCAAGAAGCCGGGATGGTATGCAGTCGAGATCTCCGACCGGACCGGCCACGGCGGCCCGGACTATTTCTGGCGGCTGGACATCAGGCCCCCGGCGCCCGGATTCGCAGTGTACTCGGCAAGGTCTACGATTCCGCTGACGAAGAAGAACGCCCTGAAGATGCAGTTCCGCGTCGTGCGGCGGCACGGCTTTGACGGCGCGGTGAAGCTCGAGTTCCCGAAGGAGGCGAGATGCGTCGGCGGCGTAGCGACGTCCGGCGTCGACGTCGTCACGGCGCAGGTCTTCGGAATGGGCGACTGGATTCCGGCGCCGCGCCCCGTCAAGGTTTTCGCCACGGCGGAGATCGACGGGAAGACGGTTCGCGTTCCCGTCGTTCCCTGCGACGAGTACGAGCAGGCTTTCGCATGGCGGCATCTCGTCCCCGCCGGATCGTTTCTTCTGACCTCGCAGGGAGGGGGGAGAAAATGACCGCCGCGGACGCGCCGTCCCGCTCCCATTTGACTGATTTTGCGATAATTGATATAATTCCGCCCGCATTTCGCAAAACAAAAGAGAAACAACGATGAAAGAGATTAACGGAGATCTGGTCGCGACGGGACTCAAGGTTGCGCTCGTCGTCAGCCGTTTCAACAGTTTTCTAACCGAGCAGCTCGTGAAGGGCGCGGTTGACGCGTTCACGCGCATGGGGGGGAGCGAGAAGAACCTCACGCTGGTGCGCGTTCCCGGCGCGTATGAGCTTCCGCTTGCCGCGGCCAAGCTCGCGGAGGGCGGCGTCGATGCCGTCGTCTGCCTGGGCGCCGTCGTTCAGGGCGCGACATCTCACGCCGCGCTCATCAACGAGACGACGTCCGTCGCGTTCTCCAGGATATCTCTCAAGACGGGCGTCCCGGTCCTCGACGGCGTGGTTGCAGCGGAGAACCTGGAGCAGGCCGTCGAGCGCTGCGGCACGAAGCAGGGCAACAAGGGCTTCTCCGTGATGCAGGCCGCGGTCGAGATGGCCAACGTGATGAAGAAAGTCTGAACGCGAGATTCGCGGGGATGGCCGTTCGCCATGGACCGCGAGCCGATTTCCAAACCAACAACTGACCTAAGGAAGATAAAATGTCGAAAGAAGTGAAGAAGGTAGCGTTTCTCACTGCAGGCGGGCTCGCCCCGTGCCTGAGTTCCTCGATCGGGTTCCTGATCGACGAGTACACGAAGAAGGCGCCGAACGTCGAGATGATCGGGTATGTGAACGGCTACATGGGGCTCCTCAAGGGAGATTCCATCCCGGTGACGGACACGGTGCGCAAGAACGCCCTGATCCTCACGAGGCACGGCGGCTCGCCGATCGGAAACAGCCGCGTGAAGCTCACGAACGTCAAGGACTGCGTGAAGCGCGGCCTCGTCAAGGAGGGCGAGGATCCCCTCAAGGTTGCTGCAGACCAGCTCGTCAAGGACGGCGTCGACGTTCTCCACACGATCGGCGGCGACGACACGAACACGACGGCTGCGGACCTCGCGGCGTATCTCGCGACGAACAACTATCCGCTCATCGTCGTCGGCCTTCCGAAGACGATCGACAACGACGTGTACCCGATCAAGCAGTCGCTCGGCGCGTGGACCGCGGCCGAGGAGGGCGCTAAGTACTTCATGAACGTCGTCAAGGAGAACAGCGCGAATCCGCGCGCGCTCACGATCCACGAGGTCATGGGCCGCAACTGCGGGTGGCTCACCTACAAGACGGCGCAGTGCTACCGCAAGATGCTGAGGCGCCAGAAGTTCCTCCCGGAGTTCATGCTGACGCCGGAGCGCCAGGACGTCCACGCCGTCTACGTCCCCGAGTCCAAGATCGACTTCAAGGCCGAGGCGGCGCGTCTTCTTCCCATCATGGACAAGTGGGACAGCGTCAACATCTTCGTTTCCGAGGGCGCCGGCGTCGCTGACATCATCGCTGAGATGAAGCGCCGCGGCGAGGACGTCCCCGTCGATGCCTTCGGCCACCCGAGGCTCGACAAGGTCAACGTCGGACAGTATGTCGGCAAGCGCTTCGGCGAGCTCCTCAAGGCCGAGAAGGTCCAGGTCTTCAAGTCCGGCTATTTCGCCCGCGCGGCGGCTCCGAACAAGAAGGACCTCAAGCTCATCGAGAAGTGCGCCCGCTGCGCCGTCAGGTGCGCCCTGAACGGGGAGTCGGGCGTGGTCGGTCCGGACGAGGACCAGGGCGCGAAGATTCGCGCGTGCGAGTTTCCCCGCATCAGGGGCGGCAAGCCCTTCAACGTGCGCAAGGGCTCGTTCCGCAAGATGCTTTCCGAGATCGGCCAGCCCAATCCGCGCAAGAAGCGCACGGCGAAGTGATCTTTATCCCAATGGAGGTTTGAAATGGCAGAAGAATTCAAGAAGGGCGTGATCGTCGAGTTCGACTTCACGGCGATCGACGGGGCGAAGCTGCTGTTCGACACGGCGTCGAAGCTGCTCGGCGAGAACGGAATCGAGTTCAACGCAAGGGTCGAGGCTCAGCACCTCGCCGGCGGCAACTACCAGGGCGGACTCGCCGAGTATTTCGCCGTCGTCAAGACCAAGAAGACTCCGCAGAAGGCCGCCAAGGATCTTTCCGACGGGTTCAAGGCCGCCCTTGCCGCCGAGATCGCGAAAGGCGTGCCCCCTGCGTTCAAGGCGTTCGTGAAGACGCTCGCCGACAAGGGCGTGAAGGTCGTCATCTCCACGCGCGCCGAGGTCGAGGCCGTCATGTCGGCCTTCTCGGACGTCCTCGGCGACAACGTCGCGCTCTACCAGGAGCCGTCGCAGACCTACGGAAGCGTCAAGTGGGACGCCTGGCGCCGCGCGTGCGCCATGAACAAGCTCCGCAACTTCACGACGATCGCCGTGACGGGCTCGGGCTTCGGCGTCAAGAGCGCGCTCATAGCCGGCCTGGGTGCTGTAGCGGTCGTCAACGACCACGTCGCGTACCAGGATTTCGGCGGCGCCGACGAGGTGTTCGGCACGCTTGACGCGAACGCCGCGAAGACCGTCCTCGGCATACTGCGCGTCGCCTGACGCCGCCTGCCATGACCGGAATAGAGAGGCTGCACGAGATAATGGTCCGTCTGCGCGATCCGCAGACGGGCTGCCCCTGGGACCGCGAGCAGACGCTCGAGTCGCTGAAGCCCTGCCTTCTCGAGGAGACGCACGAGCTCCTCTCGGCGATGGACCGCCCCGACGACAGGGCGAACTACGTCGAGGAGCTTGGCGACGTCCTTCTCCAGGTCATGTTCCAGTGCGTCATGGCCGAGCAGGAGGGGCGCTTCTCCTTCGACGACGTGGCGAACGCGATCTCCGACAAGCTCGTCCACCGTCATCCGCACGTCTTCGGCGACGTCGACGCCAAGGACTCCGCGACCGTGCTCCGCAACTGGGAGCAGATCAAGCAGATGGAGCACAGGAAGGAGGCGCGCCATTCCGCGCTCGACGGCGTCCCAGCCGCTCTTCCCGGACTTCTCAAGGCCCAGCGCACGCAGGAGAAGGCCGCCAGGGTCGGCTTCGACTGGAAGGACGCCGACGGCCCGATGGAGAAGGTCTCCGAGGAGCTCGCCGAGCTGAAGGACGAGATCGCCGCGCGCAAGAGCGACAGGCCCGCCGATTCGGGCCGTGTGAAGGCCGAGCTCGGCGACCTCGTCTTCGCCGTATGCAACCTGGCCCGCCATCTGAAGGTGGACGCGGAGAGCGCGGTCGAGCTTACGACGGCGAAGTTCGCCCGCCGCTTCCGCGCGGTCGAGCAGGGCGCAAGGGAAAGCGGACGCGCGCTCCGCGACATGACCCTCGCCGAGATGGACGCTCTCTGGGAGAAGGCCAAGCGCGGCGAGTCGGCGGACGGCGAATAGCCGCCGCCGATTTCTCATGCGCGGGTCTTCGCCCTGCGCCAGAAGTGCAGCACCGCAACAAGCAGTGCTGTCGAGGCAAGCCATCCGGCGAGCGGCACCGCTCCATCGCCGAAGAGGTGCGCCGCCCCGGGCGTGAACATCTTCGCGAACGCCTTGAACACTGGCTTGAACTCGTGGCACATGTAGGCCGCCAGCGACGTCTGGCCGAAGAGAATGAAGATCCACGTGCCGCGGCGGAACTTCAGGACGTCCGCGACGAGGTACAGCGCCGCGAGCAGAAGAACGCTCCATCCCATCGCCTGGGCCGTGAAGGAAAGCGTGTATATGTGCTTCACCGGCGGAATCAGCGGCGACAGGGCCCATCCGGCGGCCAGCAGCGCGGTTCCGAACGCGGCGAGCGCCGCGAGCCGTCTTCTTGGCTCGGCGTCGCCGCATGTCAGGACGCGGGTCGCCTCGGCGCCTGTCAGCGTCATCGCCCCGAACATGGGAATCGTGGCCCACCACGAGTATCCCGGGTCGGCCATCTCCAGGGCCTTCGACCCGTCGGGCGTGATGTGCGGGAGAAGCCAGTGTTCGAACCTCGTGGCCGCGTTCCCCCCGGGGGTGTAGTCGCCGAAGAGCGCCAGCACCGCCGAATACGCGAGCGCCAGCAGTATCGGCGAGGCGATCTGGACGCGCCGCGAAGGGATGCAGCAGACGACCGCCGCGACGAGGTATCCCGCCGCTATGGCCTGCAGGGTGTTGTTGAACGGGTTTATCAGGAGCGCGTCCATCGACAGAAGCCTGCCCTGCGCGACCATGCCGAGAATCCACAGGACGGCCGCGCGCGCAATCACATGGCGCCAGTATGCGAACGTGGGCCGTCCGTTTTCCATGCGCCGCGCGAGGGCGAACGGAACGGCAGCCCCGCACATGAAGATGAACAGCGGCATGATCAGGTCCCAAAGCGTGAAGCCGCCCCAGTTGTGGCGGACCTGCCCCATCACGCACTCCGGCAGCGGCGAAGT
>JAFRJH010000295.1 GCA_017432385.1 Kiritimatiellia bacterium | reverse complement strand
CGGCGACGAGCTGCCTGTGCGAGCTGACCGAGACGTCGGTGCGCAGGGGCTCGAAGCCGGTGTCGATCCCCGACTTCACGCGCGGGAACTGGCGCAACGTCGAGCCGTGGGGCGTCGTGAACGTCGATTTGAAGAAGATGGGCCTCGATGCGAGCGGCGTGAAGAAGGACGAGGCGGCGCTAAGCGTATAACTCCGTTAAACAGCAGCCAACGACAGGCTCTTAGCGGTTTTCGCGGGAAAACCGCCATGAGATGAATGGTCTGTAGAGAAGACGCTTTGGCCTGAACCGGGTATGCCCGATTCGCGGGCATGCGCCGCGGCGTCGGGCGCTGTCGCGGTTGGTTAAAGGGGGCAGCTTGTCGCTGCGGCGAAAAGTCCGCGAATTGTGCGCGGAATCAAGATTTGCTATACTACCGGAATCTGCCTATGTGATGGCAGTGAAACGTAACCCATGTACGGAACTGCGACATTGATTATCGTCGGCGCCGGGGCGGCCGTCGCCGCGGCGGTGCTGGTATACGCCCTGATGCGTTCCGCTCTCGCCGCCGAGCGCGCTTCGGCGCGGGCGGCCGACAGGGGCGTCGATGCCCTGCGCAGCGAATTCGCCGCGCTTGCCGCCGCGACGCTGGAGGGCAAGGCAAAGGCGCTCGCGGAGTCCAATGCCGCGCAGGTGAAGCCGCTCTTCGACGGCATCGCCCAGCGTTTCGCTGAGCTCAGGCAGGCTTCCGAACAGGCGCGCGAGGCGAACGTGAGGCTCGGCGAGAGCCTGAAGGTCAAGCTCGACGAGGTGGGGCTCAGGGCGCAGTCGCTCGGGCGCCAGGCGGACGAGTTCGTGGCGGCTCTGAGGGGCGGAAGCAAGGTGCAGGGCAATTGGGGCGAGGGCATCCTCGCCAAGGTGCTTGAGGACGCCGGTCTCGTGCGCGGAGAGCATTTCGTGGAGCAGACGGGCGCGCGCGACGCGGGTCTCCCCGACGTCACGGTGTTCGTCGGCGCCCACCGCAGGATCCTCATAGACGCGAAGGTCAACATCACCGACTTCATATCGGCTGTCAACGCGGCGCGGGCGGGCGACGAGGCGGCGTCCGCGGCGTTCATGAAGGACCACGCGAAGCGCGTGCGCGCGCAGATAGACGGCCTTGCCGCGCGCCGGTATCCCGAGCTGATGAAGCGCGGGGACGCCGACCCCGAGGCCGTGTACTCCGGCGTCGTCATAATGTTCATGCCGAGCGAGGCGACGTATTTCGCGGCGGTCAACGCCGACCCGACGCTCATAGAGCACGCGAACTCGAAGAGAGTCGTCCTCGCCACGCCGCAGATGCTCTTCGGCTACCTGCTCCTCATGAAGATGGGCATCGACCGCGTGGAGGTCGCGAAGAGGCAGGACGAGATCGCGAAGCTGGCCAAGATGGTCGTCGACCGCGTGGACGGCGCGCTCGCCGCGATCGAGTCCGTGGACAGGCTGCTCGACCAGGCTCACAGGAAATACCAGGAGGCGCTCGTGAAGCTCGGGCACGCGCCGGGTACCCAGAACATCGCAAATCCGGCGCGCGAGCTCGCGCGCCTCACGAACAACGCGGCAAGGACGGGCTCGGAGGCCATGAAGCTTCCGCCGGAGGAGTAGCCCCGGCGCGGCAGTGAGGCGCTTTGCCACAAAAGGAGAAGGACATGGCGGGAGAATACCAGTTCAGCCTGATCGACGTCTCGAAGCAGGCGGGGACGAAGACGATCCTGAAGGACGTGACCCTCTCGTTCTTCTACGGTGCGCATATCGGCGTCATCGGCGCGAACGGCGCGGGCAAGTCGTCGCTTCTCAAGATTCTCGCGGGGCTCGACACCGAACTCATGGGCACGGTACAGGTCGCGAAGGGCACCAAGGTCGGCTACCTTCCGCAGGAGCCGGAGCTCGACGACTCCAAGACCGTCCTCGAGACCGTGATGGAGGGCGTGGCGGATGCACAGGCGATGGTGACCAGGTACGAGGACCTCTGCTGCGAGCTGGACGACCCGAAGGCCCAGGCGGAGATGGAGCGGCTGCAGGAGATCATCGACCGCAACGACTACTGGAACCTCGAGAACCTCGTCGAACGCAGGATGGCGGACCTCGGCTGCCCCGACGGCTCGAAGCAGGTGGGCGTCCTCTCCGGCGGCGAGCGCCGCCGCGTCGCGATCGCGCGGCTTCTCCTCTCGAACCCCGACGTGCTCCTCCTCGACGAGCCCACGAACCATCTCGACGCGGAGACGACGTTCCGCCTCGAGGCCTACCTCAAGGAGTTCAAGGGCACGCTCATCGTCGTCACGCACGACCGCTACTTCCTCTCCGACGTCACGGACTGGATACTCGAGCTCGACCACGGCGTCTGCTATCCCTACAAGGGCAACTACGAGGAGTGGCTCAAGCAGAAGGAGGCGATGCTCCAGCGCGAGGCCAAGGTCGAGAAGTCGCGCCAGAAGATGCTCGAGAACGAGCTCAAGTGGATCCAGACGAATCCGTCCGGACGACACGCGAAGGCGAAGGCCCGCGTGGAGCGCTACGAGGAGCTGCAGAAGCAGGAGGTCTCGACGCGCGAGGACGACCTCGTCATCCGCATACCGCCGGGCCCGCGGCTCGGAAATCTCGTCGTCCGCGCGGAGCACGTCAGGATGGCGTTCGGCGACCAGGTGCTCTACGAAGACCTCAACTTCGACCTGCCGCGAGGCGGCATAGTCGGCGTCATCGGCGCGAACGGCGCGGGCAAGACGACGCTCTTCAAGCTCATCACGGGCCAGCTCAAGCCGGTCTCCGGCACGTTCACGGTCGGAGACACCGTCAAGCTGAGCTACGTCGACCAGACGAGGAGCGAGCTGAAGGCGGACGAGACGGTCTACGAGGCGATCACCGGCGGCGGCGAGTTCGTGCGCCTCGCGGGGACGGCGATGATGAACGGACGCGCCTACTGCAGCCGCTTCAACTTCCGCGGGCCCGAACAGCAGAAGAAGGTGGGCGTCCTGTCAGGCGGCGAAAGGAACCGCGTCCACCTCGCGAAGCTCCTCACCTCGGGAGGCAACCTCCTTCTCCTCGACGAGCCGACGAACGACCTCGACGTCGCGACTCTCCGCTCGCTGGAGGAAGGCCTCCAGGACTTCGGCGGCTGCGTGATGGTCGTCTCGCACGACCGCTGGTTCCTCGACCGCATCGCGACCCACATACTCGCGTTCGAGGGGAAGGGCAGGACGACGTGGTTCGAGGGCAGCTACTCCGAGTACCACGAGATGCTCGCCAGGCGCAAGTGACGCAGGATCCGCCCCGCCTGCAAAACCTGTATTTGCAGGTTGAAGGCGCATGTCCGCGCCGTGCTATAATGCGGGCATGTGCAAACCGATCGACGAACTGGTCTCCAGGTATCCGGCGCTCGCTCCGTGCGCGGACGCCGCCAGGGGCGCGCTCGACCTGATGCTGGCGTCGTTCCGCGCCGGCGGCAAGGCCCTCGTGTGCGGCAACGGCGGGAGCGCCGCGGACGCCGAGCATATCTGCGGCGAGCTTCTGAAGAAGTTCAGGAGGCACAGGGAAGTGCCGCGCGGGCTCGCCGCGAAGCTGCGGCCGGAGCTCGTCGCGAAGCTGGAGGGCTCGCTCCCCGCCGTATCGCTCGTCTCGATGAGCGGAATCCTCACGGCGTTCGCGAACGACGTCTCGTGGGAGACCGCGTTCGCCCAGCAGGTGCTGGGCCTGGCGAAGCCCTGCGATGTCCTGGTCGCGCTTTCGACGAGCGGAGACAGCGCGGACTGCGTCGCCGCCGCAGAGGTGATGAAGGCCGTCGGCGGGAAGTCGATCGCCTTCACGGGCGCGGGCGAGTCGCGGCTTTCGCAGGTCTGCGACGTCGCGATCCGCGTCCCGGAGACCGAGACGTACAAGGTGCAGGAACTCCACCTGCCCGTCTACCACGCGCTGTGCGCGGCAATCGAGGAGGAGCTGTTTTGAACATCGGACTCGACATAGGCGGCACCAAGTGCGCCATCTCCGCGGGCGAATGCACGGACGGGACGATCAGGATCCTCTCGCGCGAGGAGTTTCCGACGGCCGGGCTTTCGTGGCGGCAGGTGCTCGACGAGTTCGCGGGCAGGGCCGAGAAGCTGGCGGATCCGCGGCTGTCCGCCCCCGGCGCCCGTCTTTCGGCGCTCTCGTCCATCGGCGTCAGCTGCGGCGGACCGCTTGACTCGCGACGCGGGGTCGTCATGTCGCCGCCGAACCTCCCGGGCTGGGACGACGTTCCCGTGGCGGATTTCTTCAAGGAGCGCTTCGGCGTTCCCGTGGCGGTGCAGAACGACGCCAACGCATGTGCCCTCGCCGAGTATCTCTACGGATCGGGCCGCGGCGCCATGAACCTGGTCTTCATGACTTTCGGCACGGGGCTCGGCGCGGGAATCGTCATTGACGGGAAGCTCTACTCCGGCGCGAACGACAACGCGGGGGAGATCGGCCACATACGGCTCGCGCCGACAGGTCCGCTCGGCTACAACAAGGAGGGGAGCGCCGAGGGGTTCTGCTCCGGAGCCGGCATCGCGCGGCTTGCCAGGATGCGGAAGGGCCTCGACCTCACGGCGAAGGATATCTTTGCGCGAGTCCGCGCCGGCGACCCCGACTGCACGGAAGTCTTCCGCGAGTCCGCGGAGAAGCTTGCGGCGATCCTCGCATTCACGATCGACGTCCTGAACCCGGAAGTCATAGCGCTCGGCGGCGTCTTCATGCGGAACGCCGACCTCTTCATGCCGATTGTCGATCCGATCCTCGACCGCGAGGCGTTGCCGTCGGCGCGGCGGGTCTGCCGCATCGTCCCGGCGGAGCTCGGGGAGCGGATCGGCGACTACGCCGCGCTTGCCGTGGCGAATGTCGAGGCGTGCGGTGGAGGGGAGTCCGCGGCATGAGCAGGAAGGCGGCGCTGCTTCCGCTGCTCGCGGGGTTCTTCGTGATGGGCTTCGGCGACATCATCGGCACGGTGATGAACCAGGTCAAGGCCGAGTGCGCTGCGAACGCCGACTCCATCTCGTGGCTGATGCCGGTCTTCGCGTACGTCTGGTTCCTCGTCATCTCGATCCCGGCGGGCGTGCTCGCGGGCCGCATCGGGCGCAGGAACACGGTCCTCGTCTCGCTCGCGGCCACGGCCGCGGCGATGGTGGTCCCGCTCTTCGCGAACTCGGGGAGGTGGTATCTCTACGTCGTCGCGTTCGCGCTTGTCGGGATCGGCAACACGGTCATCCAGGCCGCGCTTCCGGCGCTGATGTCGAACGTGGTCGAGCCCTCGCAGCTGGCGAGCCGCATCTCGCTCGGGCAGTTCGTGAAGGCGCTCTGCGCGGCGCTGACCCCCGTCTTCGTGTATGTTACCGCGGCCGCGCTCGGCAACTGGAAGCTGCTCTTCCCGCTCTACGGCGCGCTGACCGCGGGCGCGGCGCTGTGGCTCCGGCTCGCGAAGATTCCCGACGAGAGGGTGTCCGGCGCGGCGTCCGGGGCAATCAGGACGACCACGTTCGGCGGCTGCTTCGCGATGCTGAGGGAGCCGTATGTCGCGGCGATGACGGCTGGCATACTCTTCTCCGTCGGCGCGGACGTCGGGTTCTCCGTCGCGATCCCCGAGTATCTGAAGAACGTGTTCAAGGTGGATGTCGACCTCGCGGGGATGGGGCCGACGGTCTACTTCGTCGCCAAGACCGCGGCGGCGTTCGCCGGGGCCGTCGTGTTCGCGAAGGTCTCCGCGGCAAAATGCTTCCCGTGGTGCATGGGGATCGGCCTCGCGGCGACCGCCGCGATTCCGTTCGTCGCGACTCCGTTCGCGTTTCTCGCGGTCGTCGCCTTCGTCGCGCTGCTAACGGCCAACAGCTTCGGGATGTGCATGGGCCTCGCCATTGAGCGCTTCCCGGCGAAGGCGAACGAGATCTCGTCGCTTATGGTGATGGCGATCGTCGGCGGAGGAGTCGTCTCTGCGCTTCTCGGCGTCGCCCAGTCGTCGTTCGGCCCGGTGGGCATAGTCGCGACGCTGGGCGCCTGCATCGCATACCTCTTCGCGCTCGGGCTGTTCGCCTCCAGCCGCCGGGCCGCGCATTGAGTCCGTCTCCGGCGGATTGGGGGTCTGAAGCGTTGCATCGGCGGTGGGGCTTGTGCGCTCTGATACGAAAGATGTGGTATAATGTCTTCATGGAAAGCGCGAACCGCGAGGAAGACGGGGGAAAAATGCCGATGCGGGCCTACAGGCTCTATCGGGTGGTTTGCTGTCTCGCCGTCGCCCTCGCGACCGTTCCGGTTGTCATGCTGCTCCTGCGGGAGCGCGGGTTCATGCTGCTCTGGGAAGGGTACATGGCCGCCGCCACGGCATTGGCCGTGCTGATTGGGATCCTTCTGCCTTATCGCTCGGACAGGGGGCTGTCAAAGGCGCGCAAGGTGCTGTTTGCGGTCCTGGCGGCGCCCGCGGCACTGCAGCTTGCCGCGGCTGCCTTTTGGGTGGTCTATGTGTCGGACCTCCTGGTCAACGTGCGTTTCGCGGCGGCGATCCGGGACGCCGACCGCATCGTCATCCGCGACGGCGGAGGCGGCTGCTGCGGCGCCAGGCCAGACCAGGAGCCCGAGTTGTATGTGATCACGAACAGGTCCGAAATCGCGGAATTCAACAAGATGGTCGTGTTCGACCGAATGGACCTGCCATGCATGTGCTGTGGCTATCCCGGGATCGACTGGTGGAAGGGCGGCAAGCGCGTCGTCATGACGGCCGTCCATCATGGGCAAACCCTGCGGTGGGGCTCTGGATTCTGCGGCGACGCGCACTTCGCCCCCGGCTCCGCGCGGCGTCTGCAGGACTGGTTCAAGGCGCACTGCGGCGTTGACATCAGGGAGCAGGGGTCGCCTTTCTACCGCAAATGCTTTTTCATGCGCGCGGAAATCGAGGCGAAAGCCGACGCGTGGACGAAGTCCCACGACGGGCGGAGGCCGTCGCTGGACGATTTGCGCAACCCGGTTCCGGATGAAGGCGGGCGGAACGGCCTCTCGTGCCCGGTCGGCGGCGCGTATTCGCTGGAGTACGACGAAGACGGCAGGCCGGTCGTCACCTGCGGCTCGGCCGGACATGGCTGGAGGCCGGGCGGCAGATGAGCGGACATGCGGAGATATTCGAGGCGCTGAGGCGCGAGATCCTCGCCGGCAGGTACGACGCCGAGAAGAGGCTTCCGAGCGAGGCTTTGCTTGCGCAGCGCTTCGGAGTGTCGCGCCCGACGATCAGCCGCGTCACGCTCGACCTGAAGCGCGAGGGGCTGATCATGACCCGCAAGGGCGCCCCGACTACGATCACGCGCTACGCCCTCAACGCGACCGGCGCGCTGGGCCTCGTCGTCCCGGGCGAGGGCTATGCCGAGATATTCAGGCCCCTGGAGAGGCGCCTCGGGCGGCTCGCCGAGCGCGCAGGGTGGGACCTCATCCACGGCGAGATAAAGAGCAAGGACCCGAAGGTCCGCGCGCGGGAGGTGAGGCGGCTGGCCTACCAGTTCTCCAGGGAGCATGTCGCAGGCGTGTTCTTCCAGCCGCTCGAGTTCATCGAGGATGCGCCGAGGGCGAACGAGGAGGCGGCCCGGTATTTCGACAAGGCGGGGATATCCGTCGTCCTCCTGGACTACGACATAGTCACGCCGCCCGCGAGATCGCGCTATGACGTAGTGGGCATAGACAACTTCGCCGCCGGGCTGGCCGTTGGACGCCACCTTGTCCGCGCCGGGGCGCGGCGAATCGCCTTTCTCCACCGTCCCCACGCCGCGCCGACCGTGACGAACCGCATGCGCGGCGTCGCGTCTGCCGTCGTCGAGGGCGGCAGGCCGTGGTCATTGAAGGACAACGTCCTCTTCTCGGAGCCGGACAACCGCCGCGCCGTGGCGAAGTTCCTGAGGAAGGGCCTGCCGGACGCCTTCGTCGCCGGAAACGACGTCGCCGCGGCGGCTCTCGGCGGGACGCTCGCCGGAATCGGCGGCGGTGCGGCGCGGATCCGGCTCGTCGGCTTCGACGACGTCGAAGTCGCCGGGAGGCTCGGTCTCACGACAGTCCGCCAGCCCCTCGACGCCATCGCGGAGACGGCCCTGCAGACGCTCGTCTCGCGCATCAAGGCCCCGAACCTCCCTCCGCGCACGATTCTCCTTGGCGCCGAGCTGGTCGTACGGTAGCGGAGCGGCGGCGCGTCCCCGTCATTTTTGCTATAATACGCGAAATGAAGCTTTACGAACCGAGAAGCGGCGCGAAGGCGCTCGTCGAGGCGCTGGAGAAGGCCGGCACCGAGGTGCTGTTCGGGTACCCCGGTGGCGCGGTGACCGACATCTTCGACTGCCTGTCGACGTCGCGGATACCTCTTGTCCTCGGCCGCCACGAGCAGG
>JAFRJH010000294.1 GCA_017432385.1 Kiritimatiellia bacterium | reverse complement strand
CATACCGTTTTTTTATGTATATTTATTTACTTCTTGTCCCCTGACACTAATGTTCTGCTTAAAAACAGGAATTTTCATCCATATATCTTGTTCCCTATTTTAAAACATAATATGCCCCAGAGCTTGTTGGCGAGCACCACGATCGCGTCGCCGATCGACGCGTCGCCGTGCGGATGGTACTGCATCGTCTGGCCGACGATGTTCGCGACCTTCGTGTACCTGCCGTCGTCCTGCTCGTACAGCGCGTGCATGATGCGCCGCTGCACGGGCTTGAGCCCGTCCTCGACGGCCGGGATCGCGCGCGAGCAGATGACGTATGCCGAATACTGGCGGAAGTTGAAATCGTAGAGCTGCTGCATCGGCCCAGTGCCGGTGAGTCCGGCCTTGGGCGCGGCGGGCGGCTGCGGCGCGCCCTTCGCCGCGGCGGCCTTCGCCTTCTTCGGCTCTTCTTCTATGCTCTCCGGCTCCTGCTGCGGCGCCGCCGCAAACAGGTCGAGGTTGTCGAACAGGCTGGGGGGCAGGTTGTCTTTGTCTTTCTTTGCCATCTTCTGTCTTGGTTCTTTTTCGGTTTAAATCAGCTCTTGAATTCGATCTTCCTGACCATCTGGCGGAAGAACTCCCTGCTCCAGATGTCGAGTTCGGAAGTGTCCATGACATACTGCACGACGTCGGCCTTTGCGTTGTCGAAGTCGAGCGCGTCTATCTTGGCGTCGAATACGGCTATCACCTTCTCGGGCGTGGAGACGTCCACGCCGGGCTCGCTCTCCTTCGCGCGCTCGACGAGATGCCCGAGGTTCAGCGGAACGCGCTTCGCGATGTACCACGCGACGTCGTACCAGTCGCGGCCCTTCACGCGGTTCTTCCACTTGCGGAACAGCGCCGCGGAGACCTTGCCCGCGAAGAGGTCGGGAAGGACGTACGACCGGACGAGGCAGTTGCGCGGTTCGCTCAGCACGCGCATTTCCGTAGTGAACTTCGGCGGCGGATCGATGTCGACTTCGATCTTGACCTTGAGCCGCTTCTCCGTGGTGAAGCCGATGTCGTATACGTCCGACGACTCCTTGAGGAACGCGCTCTCGATGGCGGACGGCTGGCCCTTGTGCTTCATCTTGATCTCGACTTCCTTCCCGGCGAGCCTGAACTCCTCGACGACGGCGGGGAAGTAGTCCTCGAACCTGAAGCCGAGGTCTGGCTTGAGCAGGGAGAAGTCCATGTCCTCGGAAAAGCGCCTCATGCCGTGCAGAAGCCGCAGACACGTGCCTCCGTAGAACGCGGCCTTCTCGAAGAAGCCTCCGCGGGACAGCCCGGCGAGCGCGATCTGCTGCATGACCTCGTGCGCGGCATTCCGTTCGTCCGCGGCGTTCTTCTGCCTGAACTCGGCAACCATAGCGTCAAAAGTCGTCATTGGAACATCCTTTCGAGAGCCTTGAACAATCCTGTCTTTCTGCCGCAATTCGCATACGCATGCAGCACGTCCATGTCGGGTTCGCCGAGATAGTCGAAGTCGAAGCGCATATCGACCTCGAGAAAGTCGCGGAGCGTCTTCGGCGAAGTGACGCGAAGCAGCTGTTTTCGGAACAGCGTGTCGCACAGCGCCTTCGTCGGGTTCGCCATGAGGTATGTTCCGTTGGAGGTCCTTTCGCTTCTGACCCCGACGCCCCAGACGGATTCGGGTATCTGGAAGTAGCGAAAACTTCCGAACGGCGTCCTGAACGCCTTGCCCCTGCGGACAACAGCGGACATCGTCATATAGACTCGCTCTGGAATGAGTCCATACAGCGACAGCGCGGAGTCAAAGGAAATGTATGACGGACCGTACAGCGCATTTGCAATGACGCCGAGCTCTATGCGCTTTTCGGAATACTCGGGACCAAGGCAGAAGAACCCGCGCTTCAGACGGATGAGAACTCCTTCGTCAACAAGGCGCGAAAGCTTCATCCTGACGGCGGAATAGTCCGCAAGGTCCGTCTTCAGGTCTGCAACTGAAAACGGAACCCCTTGGAACTTCTCCAACGCCTCTATTGGCAATCTACGCACGCTTAGTCACTTTTTTTGTTATCAACTGCGCATAGATTACCAAAAATTGCCCTCCAAGTCAACTGCGAACAGGCAATCTGCCCATATCGGGCCGATATTTGCTATACTATCGTCGCAAGTCAATTAAATGCCAGCGGAAAACCCCACAGCATGATGAAACTGCGGCCACTCACAGTTCCGATTTCCATACTGGCGAGCGCCGTCGCGACGGCGTTCGTCGCAGGATGCACCTCCGTCGAGAACATCGACTGCGGAGACGACACGCTCGTCGCGGAACCTGCCGCAGGGATGATTCTGCCGAAGGCCGTCACGCGGACAGGCTCGACTGTCTCCTGCGACTTCGGCGAGGTCATTTCCGCCTGTCCTGTGATCGAGGCGAAAGGTCCGGCCAAGGCGGCAATAAAGTACCGCACCTACAGCAATGCTGCAGATGCGGCTGAATCGGTCTTTGAACTCCCGAACCTATCCTGCGACGACAAGGCAACCGATCTGATGGACAGAATCGTCCTGATCACCGCGACCCATCAGTCGAAACACGCCCGGAAGTTCCGATTCCTCGACATTGAGCTGTCGAACGGAGTCGACATACTCAGAACAGGGGGAATTTCGATTTCTTCTCAGGCATCTCCTTGACGTCGGAGAGCTCGACCTTTGTAATCTTGGCGGGAATGCCCTTGATGTCGGCCGTGGCCTTGCCGTACACGAAGTAGCTCTTGTTCTCAACACGGTAACGCGTGGCGACGACGGAATCGGCTCCGGAAGCCGCGCAGGCCTTGGCATACGCGCCGCCCTTCGCGACATCGGTGATGGAAGGCCCCACGAACGGAAGCTTTACGCCCATGGGAGCGAAGTCGGCGATGTGGTCGGCTGTTCCGCCCCAGGTGAAGGTGAACGGAATGATTCCGATGTTGAGCCAGTGGATCGTCTCCGTCGCGGAAACCGCGTTCTGGTCCAGCGCGTACGAAAGCTTCACGGCGTCCCTTGTGAAGATGTCGGGATGCACGATCTCGTTTCCGCCGTCGTTCTTGTGAACGCTGACGCACCCGGTGAGCGCCGCGGCAACCGCCACGAACATTAGTCTCTTCATTGTCTTTTCCTTTTCTTAAGCCCTGCCTTCATTGTCACTTCGCAAGGACCGGGCCAGCCCTCGTTCCGTGCTGCCGCACCGCGGCAGAGCCCGAACGGACAAGGACACACCGATGGCAACCGCCGCACCCCCGCTCATTCTGTCGTAATTATACCAAAAACGGAGACACGACACAACTGGAGTTTACCCATTTTTCAGTTTCTGGCGAGGCGAAACAGATCGCCGCGCGTTG
>JAFRJH010000293.1 GCA_017432385.1 Kiritimatiellia bacterium | reverse complement strand
TTCTCCACAAGGCCGTTGCCGTTCGCCCCCCGGAGGGCAAGCGACGCGCCGTCGAGGACGTCGATGACCGCCCCTTCTCCGCCGAAGTCGCCCGCGCTCGCGCCGCCCTGCCAGACGCCGCCCTCGACGGTGATTGTCCCCGTGTAGCCCGGAATCGCAGACGCGACGAGAACACCCGCGCCCTGCTTCACGATGTTCGTGATGTTCTCCGTCACGAGCGCGGCGTCGAGCGTGTTCGTCGTCGCACTTCCCTCGACGTTGACGTAGAGGATCCTTTCTGGCACCGGAGGCGGCTCGTCGCCGAACGAGTACGTCGCGAAGTCCGCCTTCGCGACGGTGTCGTGCGTCGCCTTTATCCAGTCCGCGGAGCGCACGCACTTCGAGATGCGCACCTCGTCGATCTGTCCTTCGAAGCTGTTGTTCTTTGCGGAGGGCTGCAGATTGCCGAGCGTCAGAAATCCAATGTCGGAATTGACTCGGCCGACGCTCTTTGACGCCGTACCGGACGACAGACCGTTCAGATATCCCCTTACGTTTTCAGACGCCGTAGTGGTGTCAAGGGAGTATGCCTGATGCTGCCAGCTTCCGTCCGTAGCGGGAGCCACGAGATCCGACGAGACGACCACGTTCGTCCCGTTGTCGGATACACAGAACCTCGTCTTGGAGCCGGTGTCGAACATGTAGTAGGAGACAGAATTGTTTGATGCCCTGCGTTTGCCGAGGATGCCGGCGTTTGTCTTGTGGGCAGACTGCTTTGTCCAGGCCTCTACGGTGAATTTCTCGAATCCGTCGAGGTTGTCATGGTCGACCGCAATGACCCCGTTGCTGTAGCTGGCACCGAAGCCGATCGAGCTGCCGACAGTGCCCGTCGAGGCAAAGCTGATGGCCTCGCCGCATCTCGTTGTGAAACTGGGGCCCCTTCTAGTCGACTCCCTGAGCGGCAGCGCACTCTCTCCGAGATGCCACACTCCGACATAGTCGTCGTCCCACACGTCCATCGCCGTGACAGCTGGCGGATTGGCGCAGCCGTAGCAGGCGTAGATGCGCGTCGTGGCGGAGAGCTCCGGCACCTTCACCCACACGGTCGAGACGCCGGACGAATTCCAGGTGTCTATCTCGTGCGGAAGCAGGTTGCCGTGGGAGTCGACGAACCTGAGGTCGCCGCCGTTCGCCTTCTGGAAGTCAGCGTAGCTGAACCCGGAAATCGCCGTCGAGAGCTTCACAAGCACCGGGAAGTCGACGAGCGGCGCCGTCCCGGCGTACCCCGTGAAGGAAACCGTGACTTTCCTCGAGAATGCACTGAGGTCGACTTGTCCGTATGTGCCAGGCACGTCGTCCCATCCCTTGGGGAAAAGCGCATCCACGACGTTCGTGCGCCATGTGTCGCCCGTCGGATGACTGCGGGAAGCCATTCCCTTGAAGTTGTTGAAGTCGGTGTACTCGAAGTGCGCCCAGGCGATTTTGTTGGCATCGCAGAACTCGCGGACGGTACTAAGCCACTCGTGGGCGTCGGATTCGTACGACTTCCCGCACATGACGCCAAACTCGTTAAGGACAATTGGCACGTCTGGATGGGCCTTTGCATACTGGCTTAGGTATGTGAGATCTTCCCTGAGCTTTGCACGATATGCGTCGGTCAGGTCGACATGGTAGTTGCGCTTGTTGCCATTCGCATCATAGGACCAGTCTGCCCCCTGGTGGGTAAAGTCTGCCGGCGCATAGGTATGGACGACAACGGCGATGTTGGTGTCGCCCTCCGGCAGCGTCACCCAATCGAACTTCGGCGGATTCGCAGCCTGCGTGAGCACCCATGGCTGACTGCCGTCGCCGACCGGCCATAGTATGAGACGGGTGGGGTTCGTCTGGCGAATCAGGGCGACCGTCTGCTTTTCGAGGTTGTTTAGCGAACCATACGGCGTGCCTGGCTCGTTGCAGAGCTCGAACGCAAGCTTGTCGGACCAGCCCTGATAGTGCTCGGCGACAAGCTGCCAGACCCGCTTGAACCGTTCCTTCTGGTCGTTATCGGAAAGGTTGATGGAGCCACCGTCTACCCTTCCCATGAGAAGGTGCACGTAAAGTCCGGCGTTAAGGAACTTCCGGATGAACCCGTCGATTATGCCGATGTTGTAGTTGCCAGAAGTATAAAGCCTGTCATTGGTCTGGTCATAGTACTTCGTCAGGTCAACAGAGAATCGAACGTAGTCGAAGCCCTTCTCCTTGATGTCGGTGTAGGTGCTGTCGAGCCCGTAGATGTAGGTGCTTCCAGCCGTCGATGTCGAATACGGATTCGCGTCCAGCCCGCGGCAGTTGGTTCCGCGCCTGAACGGGAGAGTGCGGGAAGCGACCGAAGGCGCAGGCGGCTGTGTAGCGCCCTGCACGGCGCATGTGGCGAAGTTCGCGTTCGCGATCGTGTCGTGCGTCGCCTTGATCCACGCGGCCGAGCGCGCGACCTTCGAGATGCGCACCTCGTCGATCTTGCCGGGGAAGTTCCGCGCGTCGATCGAACTGCCGCTTGGGCCGAAGTTCCCGAGGTACAGCGGCGCAGAACCCGCATTGACCGCCGCCACGGACTTCGACGTCTTGCCGACGTCCACGCCGTTCTTCCACGCACCGACGTTGTTGTCGGAGCCCCCCCCGTCGAAGGTGTACACCTGGTGCGTCCAGGCGTTCTCGTCCGCCTTTACGTTCGTCGACATGTCCGTCGAGCTTGTGCCGTTCGCCGAAATGTAGAACTTCGTCGCCGAGCCCGTGTCGTGGAGGTAGTAGGAAGCCTCGTTGTTGTAGTTGATCCGCTTTGAAAGCAGGCCCTTGTTGACGTCGCTCCCGCTCGTCCTGTTTGTGACGAACGTCCACGCCTCGAAGGTGCACTGGCTGAACCCGTCCAGCGCATCGTGGTCGGGCGCGATGAGCGCACGCGAATTCCCTGACGCCCCGAAGTCGACGGCCCCGCCGACGATTCCCTGCGCGGCGAATCCGATGCCAGATCCGCTGGACTGCGTAAATCCGACGCTCGTTGCGCTCGACTCCTTCATCGGAAGAACGTTCTCGCCGAGGTGCCAGACGCCGACATAGTTTTCGTCCCACACGTCCTTCGCCGCCACCTCCGGCGGTTCGGCGCAGCCATAGCAGGCGGTGATCTTGCCGTTCGCCGTGAGCGACGGGACCTTGACCCACACCGTCGAGACGCCGGAAGGATTCCAGGTGTCGATCTCGTGCGGGAGGAGCTTGCCCGTCGAGTCGGCGAAGCGGAGGTCGCCTCCGTTCGTCTTCTGGAAGTCTCCGTAGCTGAAGCCGCTGATCGCCGTGGAGAGCTTCACCAGCACGGGGAAGTCGGTCAGCGTGGTGCCGGAGTATCCGCTGAACGTGACGTCCATTTTCTTGGAGAACGCGCTCATGTCGAGCTGGTCGTATTCGATCTGGGGCTCCGCCTCGAACTGGACCGTCGCGCAGTACGCCTGGTTGGTGTGGACGCCGGAGGCCTGTCCGTTCGACTTCGGCACCGAAAGCGGCGCGGGGTTCGTCGCCGTCGCGGAAACGCAGTTTGTCGTCGCATACGAGAACTGGTATGTCGGCCACACCTTGTACTCGCCGAGGTACTTATACGCCTTGTCGAGCTTCGAGGAGGCCTGGTTCTTCAAAGGCGTGTGGTAGGCGCTGTCCATCGACTGGAAGAGGAGGATCGTGCGCTCGTTCTAGAACTGGTTGAGCTTGTCGAAGAGCGTCGCGTAGTCGGTTCCGTTCGTCTGGCTGAGGTTGACGCTCACGACCTTCACCTTCGCGCCGCTGTCCTTTTCCACAAGCTCGGCGACGACCGCGCAGCAGTTCGTGTAGTTGTCGTCGTTGGTGAGCGGAAGCGAGCTGATGGCCGAGCGCGACTGGGAGAAGCGATTCTTGTTGAACAGAACGCCGCTCAGCAGCTTTTCGCGCGTATCGCCGTCCCAGTTGTTGTTGTTGCTCCCCTGCTCCGGGCTGAGGAAGAGCGACGTGACGCCGGGCACGTTGAACGGCATCGTCAGGTCGGACGCGCCGGTGTTCTCGGCCGGACGCGTCAGGAACGTCACGATGTCGGCGTTGTCGCGCGCGAAGTATTCGGTCATCGCGGCCTTGCAGAAAGCCGCCTCGCCGCGGTCAAGTCCTGACCTGTATGCGCCGCTCTTTCCCCACCTCATCTGCCAGCCGCGCCAGACGGTCGCGTTGACGGGAGCCGTGAGTTTCGCGCCCTCAGGCTCCGCCTCGCGCGTGATCGTCCTGTTCGCGGTCGTGTTCGTGAAGATTCGGCAGTAGTCGATCTCGAAGGCCTCGCTCGTGAAATTGGCGATGCTGGAGTCGTTGGGGTCTGTCTGCCCCGGCCAGCCGCCGCCGAAGGCGAGGTTGAGAAGGATGTAGCGGTAGCGGTCGTGGAGCATCGAATAGCGCGACGTGTTGCGGATGTCCATTCGCTTGAAGATATGGTCGTCGACGTACCAGACGGCCTCAAACTCGTTCCAAATGAATCCGATTCGGTGGAAGGCGTCGCCCCAGTGCGTGCCGTCCTCAGGGCAGACGAGGGCGGAGTTGGAAATCGTGGCCGACCCCTTCGGAAGGTGGAAGTTGCCCCCGATCCACTCGCTGCCGTTGATCTGCTCGAAGACGTCCAGCTCTCCGCAGGCCGGCCAGTTGCCCGTGCCCATCGTCCAGAACGCAGGCCACGTGCCCTTCTGCTTGTTGAGTTTCGCGCGTATCTCGCAGCGGCCGTACTTGAACTGGACCGTGCCCTGGCTCTTGATCGAACCGGAGGTGAAGGACTTGCCTCCGCTCGACTCGCGCCTGCATTCAAGCTTGAGCGTGCCGTCCGAGACAATGTGGTTGCCGCCCTGGGTGTACTTCTGCAGCTCGTTGTTGCGCTGCTCCGTATCGTACTTCCAGTTCTTGCCGGAACTGCTGTATCCGGAGGAGACGCTAAGCGAGCTCCCCGAAAACTCATCGCTCCAGGCGAGGTTGTCGTATATCTGGAAGTACTCGTCGAGCGAATACGGCGTCGCGCGGTCGACGACGGACTGCGACGCGATGCTCGTCGAGGGAGACTTCGCGGTCGACGCCTCGTAGAGCGCCCAGCACGTGACGTCGTTCGTGACGCTCGCGAGCCTGTCTGCGCAATCCCATGTCCGGGCCGTCATGTCGGCCTCCGCCGGAAGCGCCGGCACCAGACCCGACGCGTCCGCGCCGTGGGCGACCTCGATTTTCGAGAGCACCGTGCCGTTCATCCTGCGGAACGTGACGGTGTGGGTTTGCGAGAACGCCTGTACTGCGCAGAGCGCAAGCACGGCGGTACCGACGAATGCTTTCATGTTCATAGTAGCAGTTAAGTTATTTGAACAATCCCACGATTTTAATTTACATTATATCAGATCCGTCATGAGAAGTGACAATTGTTTTTCGAGAAGAAATGAGATATTTGAGAAGCTGGGAAAGGAATCCCTGGGTGTTGCGAAGTAGCTGGGAAAATGAGACAATATCCGCATGAGAAAAGCAATCCACCTGTGTGCGGTCGCCGCGGTGCTTGCCGCGGCCGGATCATTCGCCGGCGGCGAGCCGGGGTTCGTATGCACCGGGCAGGTTGCCCACGTCATCGGGAGAAAGCCCCAGCGCTTCACGCTCATCAACGAGTTTCCGCGAGGCAGCAACAGATACGCCCTGACGATGTACGGCATCGAAAAAACCGGAGACCAGCCGGCGCTGAAAAGCGGGGACATGGTCCGGCTCGCATGCATGCGGAGATATCCCTACTGCACCATGGACGCCGAGGCCTCGGCGATACGAAACATCGTGACCAATCTGGAGGTCCTCGGACACAAGCCCCTTCCCGCCTGCGTCGCGGTGGAAGCCAGGCAGATCAACATTGTCCAGAGCTACAACTACTTCGCGAGAATCCGCGGAGTGCTCTCCTCGGCGAAGCGCGATGAAATGAGCAGCGACTGGAACTGGTTCACCGTGAGGACGGCGTCGGGCAACGTAAATGTCATCGCACCCGACAACGAACACCCGCTCCAGCGGCTCGCCGCGCTCACCGATGCCGAGGTCGAGGTGCGCGGGATCATACTCAACCAGAACATCTGGCGCCGGTTCTCCGGAAACTACCTGATACCCACGGGCGCGGACGGGATAACGGTCAAGGAGAAAGCCCGCCGGGCGGATGCCGCGCCGGGCATCGACAAGTCCGCCGTCTCGCCGATCGGCTTCGGGTTCTGCGAGAGGCGCGGCGACTTCATGCACAGGGTCAGGGCAAACGGCACGCTCGTCGCAAGGAGCAGGCGTTTTGCCTTCATAGAGACCGAAAACGGCTACATCCTGAAGGTCGAGCCGGTTGCCGGAAGCCCCGTTCCGGAGGGTTGCGCCGGCGTGTCCGCATCAGGCTTCCTGTCGTTCGACTACAACGGACTCCAGATGCACGAGACCGTTTTCTTCCCGTCGTCGTCGGCACTCGGGCTCGCCCCCGCGCCGAAGGTCGACCTGGCCGAGATCCATGCCAAGGCCATTGCTTCCGGTCCGCAGTCGAGACGCCGGGCCACCACGACGGGCACGGTCGTCAACACCAGGGAGAACATCGTCACGACCGGGACTATAATCATCGAGAGCGGCGAGGTGTCGGCGGCGGTAGATGTTTCGGCCGTGCCCGAAAAGGCGCTCGCCGGCATCGACGCCGGGGCGACCATCACCGTGACAGGCGTGTACAACGCCGAGTTCGAGGCCGACCCGTCCGCCGCCATGCTGCCGAAGTGCCTTGGATTCACGATCATCCCCGTCTGCGAAGACGGAATCGCCGTCACAGGCATGGCGCCGCTGCTGACCATCAAGCGGCTGGTGATAGTCACCATCCAGCTGCTGGTCCTGATCGGACTGCTGGCGACGGTCTGCGTGGTGCAGAAGAGACGCTACGACAGGCGGGGGCGCCAGCTGTACGACGAGCGCGTTGCGCACGTGAGGACGGAGGCCAAGGTCGGCGAGCGCACGCGCCTCGCGGCGGAGCTGCACGACGCCATCTCGCAGTCGATCACAGGCGTCGCGCTGCAGGTCGACTCCGCGCACAGGGCCAACAGCCGCGGCGAAAGCGCCGCGGTGGACAGGTTCCTCACGTCGGCGCGGCTCATGCTCGCCTCGTGCAGGCGCGAGCTGCAGAACTGCCTGTGGGACCTGAGAAGCCGCACCTTCGACGAAAAGGACATGACGGAGGCGATCAAGCGGACCATTTCGCAGCACATCGAAGGCGCCGAGACATTCGTCCGCTTCAACGTGCCGCGCGAAAAGCTCTCGGAGTACATGACGCACGCAATCCTCTGCATAGTGAGGGAGCTCGTCGCGAACGCCATCCGCCACGGCGGCGCGAAGCGCATCTGGATCGCCGGCGAATACCACGGAGGGCAGGTCACGTTCTCCGTGAGGGACGACGGCCGCGGCTTCGATGCCAGCACGGCGCCCGGACCGTCGGACGGGCATTTCGGTCTACAGGGCATACGCGAGCGGGCGAACGGATTCAATGGATCAGTCAATGTCGCAAGCAGCCCGGGCGGCGGCGCGAAGGTCACCGTCCGGCTGGTGGACGAGGAATCGGGGGGATAAATGGCGGAAGGCGGAAAAATCAGGGTGATGATTGCGGACGACCACTTCGTCGTGCGCACGGGGATCGCGTCCATTCTCTCGTTCGAGGAGGACATCGAGGTCGTCGGGGAGACGGACAACGGCGTCGCGGCGGTGGAGATGGCGGGCAGGCTGAAGCCGGACGTCCTCCTGATGGACCTCCAGATGCCGCAGATGAGCGGAGCGGAGGCGACGCTCAGGATACACGAGACCGTGCCGGAGGCGAAGGTGCTGATCCTCACCACGTTCGGCGACTCCCTGGACATGAAGAAGGCGCTGGACGGCGGGGCAGCCGGCGCACTCGTTAAAAGCTCGTCGCAGGACGAGCTGATCGGCGCCATACGCTGCATCGCAGCCGGTGGGACGGTCCTGAGCCGCGAGATAGCAAGCAGCGTCCGCGAGCTGCAGTCCGCCCCCGACCTCTCGGACCGCCAGCTTGAGATACTCAACCTGATATCCAAGGGGTTCTCGAACCAGGAGATCGCCAACGTTGTCGGCGTCACGCTCGAGACTGTCAAGGACCACATCAGGAAGATCCTGACCAAGATGAACGCGAGCACGCGCGCGGAGGCCGCGTCGCTCGCCGTCAGCATGCACCTGATCAAGGGCTAGGCTGCGTCTCCACCATGTATGCGTCGTCCGGGTGCCACCAGACGAACACATGGTCGTTCCATGTGATCTTCTCCTGGTCGAGCAGGAACCGCGAGTGGGGTTTGAGCGCGGCGACGCGCATGTCCCCGGACTTGATCCAGTACTTCGTGTATACGCCCTGGTAGACGATGTCCTGGACCGTGGACGGGAAGACGTTTATCGAAGCCCCCTTCTCAGGGTGGGGCGGGGCGAGAGTGACGCGGATCTTCTCCGGCCGCACCGAAAGGTCGACGCGCTGGCCCACGGCGAGGTTCCTGTCGTTGTAGGCGCATATCGCCGGGAATCCCTCCGGCTGTATCGTGCAGTAGTCGCCGTCGACCGCGACGATCTCCCCGGAGAAGAAGTTGGTGTCGCCAATGAAGGACGCGACAAACCGCGACGCGGGCGCCTCGTATATCTTAGCCGGGACGTCGAGCTGCTCGACTCGCCCCCTGTTAACGACGGCGATTCGGTCGGAGAGGCTCATGGCCTCGCCCTGGTCATGCGTGACGTACATGAAGGTGATGCCGACCTGGTCGTGTATCGCGTCCAGCTCGATGAGCATGTGCTGGCGGAGCTTAAGGTCGAGTGCGGCGAGCGGCTCGTCGAGGAGGAGGACCTGCGGACGGTCGACGAGGGCACGCGCTATTGCGACGCGCTGCTTCTGTCCGCCCGAGAGCTGGTCCGGATGCTTCCACGCGTGTTCGCTCATCTGGATCATCGCGAGCATGGCGTCGACCTTCTCCTCCATCTCCGCCTTCGGCACCTTCGCCAGCCTCAGCGAGAACGCGATGTTGTCCCAGATCGTCATCGTCGGGAAGAGCGCGTAGTTCTGGAAGACGGTGTGGACGCGGCGTCTGTTCGGCGGAAGGTCCGTGATGTCCTTGCCCTCGAGGTAGATGCGCCCGGAATCAGGCCGCTCGAACCCGCCGAGCATCCTGAGGAGCGTGGTCTTGCCGCAGCCGGACGGGCCCAGCAGGGAGAAGAACTCGCCCTTCGCGATCGAAAGGGAGACGTCGTCGACGGCGGTAAGCGCGCCAAAGCGCTTCGTCACATGGTCGAAAACAAGGAATTCGCTGCTCAACTGTCGGTGTCTCCTCTCATCATCCGTGAATAATAGCCGATTTTCCCGCCGGATGCAATAGCGAATGTTCGCCGGAGGCATGTCTTCCGGCGCGCAAGGGCGCGTGGAAGGCGTTTGCAAGGCGGGGTTCCGGCTACATGTCAGACATCGACGGCGAGTGATGCCGCGAGGGCGGGGAGACCGGGGTCGCGGGCGCCGCAGGTCGCGAACGCGGCGAATCCGCCGCGGTGCGCGGCGATCCAGTCGCGGGCGGCATCGAGGTCCGCGACGAGCTCGGCCTTTCCGGGGACGAGCTTCGCGAAAAGCGCGTCCGAGTTCACCGAGCGGTCGGTCGTCCCGCCGGCGTCGTAGACCGGGAGAAGCAGAAGCCTGTCGCACGGACGGATCGTCTCGTTGAACATCGCAGCCAGCGCGTCCATCATCTTGCGGAGCGGCGCGTAGCCGTGCGGACGCCACACGACGCAGATGCCGCCGGGATGCGCCTCCGCGAGCGTCGTCCACATCGCGCGGAGCTTCTCGGGGTTGTGCGCATAGTCGTCGTACACCGCCGGAGACGCTCCGGGCGGAGTATGGCGCTGGAGGCGGCGCTCGACGCCGCGGAAGGACATGAGCGCCGCGCGCGCCTTCGCCTCGTCGCACCCGAGCGCCGTCGCCATCGCAAGCGCGAGCGCGGCGTTCTGGCGGTTGTGGCGCCCAGGGAGGCTGCAGTCTACAAGTCCGCAGTCCCTCGCGCGCCCGTCGACGACGGGTCCGGGAGCATCCTTGACGAACGCGTCGAAGACCTCGTCCATCTCCTCCTTCGAGTAGTGGTCGGCGGAGGCGTTGGTGACGACGGCGGCGTACGGGCTGAACGCGACGAGCGACCGGTCGCTCTCGTCCACCTCCGCGACGGCGTATCTGCCGCGCCCGAAGCGCACAGCGCCCTCCCATCCCGGGACGTTCGCCCCGTTCACGCACATCGGGTCGAACCCGCATTCGGCGAGCACGTGTCCCAGCATGGCGGTCACCGTCGACTTCCCGCAGGTGCCCACTACCGCAACGAGACGGTATCCGGAGAGCGTCCGCGCCAGCGCCTTCGCGCGGTGCGTCACGGGAACGCCGAGCTCCTTCGCCCTTGCGAGGCCGGGGTTCGAGTCCTCTATCGCCGTGGACACGACGACCTCGCCGGTCGAGGCGTCGACGCCGCTCCCGTCGTCAGGGAAGCAGCGCACGCCGATCGACTCGAGAAAGCGGATGTTCGGCGTCGACAGGTCCCTGTCCGCGCCCGTAACCTCGTCGCCGAGGCGGACGAGCGCCGTCGCGAGGGCGCTCATTCCGACGCCGCCGACGCCGATCAGATGCCTTTTCACTCGCCTACTATCTTGTGCGGGTTGAGGATGTTCTTCGGGTCGAAGACGCCCTTTATTCCGCGCATAAGCGCGCGGACGGCGGGGGAGAGCGACTCGGCGAGGTACGGCTTCTTCGCAAAGCCGATGCCATGCTCGCCCGAGACCTGTCCGCCCAGCTCGCGCGCCTTGCCGTAGAGGTCCTCGAAGACGGCGGAGAGCTTCGACTTCCACTCATCGTCGCCGAGATCGTCCTTGAGGACGTATATGTGGAGGTTTCCGTCGCCCGCGTGGCCGAACGAGCGTATCCTCACGCCGTGGCGCTTCTGGAGCTCCTTGGAGAAGAGGACGAACTCCGCGACCTCGGTGCGGGGGACTACGACGTCGCACTCGTCCATGTCGGTCGTCGAGGCCTTGATGGCCTCGAGGAACGCGCCGCGCGCGGACCAGATGGACTCGTTGCGCTCCTGGGTGTCGGACATGAAGACGTCAAGCGCGCCGTTCGCGAGGCAGGTCTTCGCCGCGGTGTCGTAGGCGAGGTCGATCTCCTGCTGGCTCGCGCCGTCGAAGGTGAGCAGAAGGTACGCGTCCGCCGAGCTGTCCGGGAACTTGCGCGCCTGGAACTTCTCCGCGGCGAGGATGACCTCGCGCTCCATGAACTCCACCGCAGTGGGGACGCTCGCCGAGCGGATGACCTCCGGGACCGTCCTGATCGCCGCCGAGAGGTCGGGGAACGGGACGAGGAGCGATATCTTGAACTTCGGCAGCGGCAGCAGGCGCAGCGTCGCGCGCGCGACGACGCCGAGAGTCCCCTCCGAGCCGACGATCAGGTCCTTGAGCGAATATCCGGAGGAGTTCTTCACGATCTTGCCGCCGAGCTCGACGACCTCGCCGTCCGGCAGGACGACCGTGAGCGCGCGCACGTAGTCGCGCGTGACGCCGTACTTGACAGCGCGCATTCCGCCCGCGTTCGTCGAGATGTTGCCGCCGATGGTGGCCGTCTTCTCGCCGGGGTCCGGCGGGTAGAACAGGCCCTTCTCCTCGACATGCTTCGCGACCTCCATGAGGAGGACTCCAGGCTCCAGAGTGAGCGTCATGTTGCGCTCGTCAAGCTCGATGAACTCCGTCATGAGGCTCGTGTCGAGGAGGATGCCGCCCTCGAGCGGGACCGCGCCGCCGACAAGGCCCGTGCCGCTGCCGCGCACCGTCACCGGGATGCAGTGCGCATGGGCGTACTTCATGACTGCGGATATCTCGTCCACGGTCTTCACGCGGACATGCGCGTCGGGGCGCGCGAACGTCCCGCCGAGCTCGTCGTGGCAGTAGTCCTCGCCCACCTCGTCGCGCGCCGCCACGCGATCCGCGCCGAGGAGCCCCTTGAGGAAATCGAGGTCGGCCGCGTCAAACTTCTTGTAGCTCATTTCGCCTCCTTCTTCGCCTTGATGCGGGCGATGAGTTCCGGGACCACCGTGTACAGGTCGCCGACGACGCCGACGTGCGCGACTTTGAATATGGACGCCTTCGGGTCGGTGTTGATCGCGACGATCGTCTCGGAGTTGTTCATGCCGGCGACGAACTGTATCGCGCCCGAGACGCCGCATGTCACGATCAGCTTTGGCTTGACGGTGCGGCCCGAAAGGCCGATCTGGCGCTTCGCGTCCATCCACCCCGCCTCGACAACCGCCCTCGTGGAGGCGACCTCGCCGCCAAGGAGCGCCGCGAGCTCGCGGAGCATTTCGACATCCTCCGGCTTCTTGACGCCGCGGCCGCATACGACAAGCGCCTCGGCCTCCTCGATGCCCTTCTCGACGGGCTTGCGACGCGCCTCCAGGACCTCGACGAGCGAGGCCAGCCTGTCCGCGGAGAGCGCGTGGCGGACGACCTTCCCGTGCGGCGCGCCCTTCTTCGGCATCGCGAATATCTTGTAGCGGACGGTCGCGAACTGCGGACGGTGGCGCGGCGTGTTGATGTGCGCCATGATGTTGCCGCCGTACGCCGGGCGTATCTGGTCGAGGTCGGTCGTGGGCGACATGTCGAGGACCGTGCAGTCGGCGGTGAGGCCGGTGCGGAAGCGAGCGGCGACGCGGGGCGCCAGGGAGCGACCGTTCACAGTGCCGCCGACGAGGACAGACGACGGGTGCACCGCCTCGATGAAGTCGGAGAGCGCGTTGGCGTAGGGCTCGATCCTGAAATGCGCCAGGGCGGGGTCGTCGTATACGTGCACCTCGTCCGCCCCGTAGGCGAGCACCTTGTCGACGACGGCGTCCGTGCCGGAGCCGATGACGACAGCCATCACGGGATGGTCGATCTTCGCGGCGAGCTCGCGGGCCTTGCCGAGGAGCTCCAGCCCGACGGGATGAAGGTCGCCGTCGGGGAGAAGCTCCGTGACGACGGCGACGCCGCGCCACTTCGACTTGTCCACGCCCGGCGCGGAGTCGTCGACGAACTCGAACGCCCCGCCGCCCTTCCTGATGCAAAGGCGGCACATGCGGCAGCCCGCGCCGATCTCGAGCACGCCCTCCGCGTTCTCGGCTATCGCGCCGAAGGGACAGAGGGCCTTCGCGGCCTCGCGGTCCGCGATCTTGTCCTGATGCACCTTGATGTAGCTCATTGCAGAAACTTCCTTTCCTCGAGGAGATCGGCCAGCTTCGCGGCCTTCTCGCGGTCGTCGCCCTCCAGCATGACGTGCTCGACGTGGCTCTCCGGCGGGAAGATGCGCTTCACCTGGGTCGGGGAGCCGTTGAGCCCGTAGTGCTTCGGATCCTTGTCGCCGAGATCGCCGAGGGCGAGCCACGTTATCTCGCGGTCGGCCGTCGCGCACTTCAGACGATAGGACGGCAGGCGCGGCTCGAATATGCCCTTCTCGACGGTCATGAGGCAGGGATACGGGATGCGCTCGGCCATCTCGTAGTCGGGCAGGTCGACGGTGAGCGATATCGCATCTGCCTCGAGCCTGTCGATCGACTTCACGTTCACGACATGCGGGATGCCGAGCCACTCGGCCATCTCCGCGCCGACCTGCGCCGTGTCGCCGTCGGTCGTCTGCTTTCCGCAGATGATGAGATCGTAGGGCCCGGTCTTCCTGACGCCCTCGGCGAGCGTAAACGACGTCATGAGGACGTCCGCCCCGCCGAACGCGCGGTCGGAGAGGATGACGCCGCGGTCGACGCCCATCATGAACGCCTCGCGCACCACCTTCTCGCACTGGGGCGGCCCCATCGTGAGAGCCGTCACCTCCGCCCCCGTCTCCTTCTTGATCCTGAGCGCCGTCTCGAGGGCGTACAGGTCGAAGGGGTTCATCTTCGCGGGCACGCCGTCCCGCTTGAGTGTGCCGGTCGTCTCGTCGATCTCGACCTGGGTCGTCCCCGGCACCTGCTTGATGCAGACTAGGATTTTCATTATGGCTTGATTATACCATAATTCAGGCACCGCAAGGGAAGCAAATGTCGAAATGTTATGACTTGCCTTAGTTGGACGCCGTCAGCACGAGCAGCACCCGTTCCTGCGAAGGAAGCTCCACCTGGACGCCCTCAGCAAGCTCCTTCTCGGTCCAAAGCCCCTTCCCGCCGCAGGAGTATGCCTTCTTGCCTACGGGGTCCCATACGCGAAAGGCCCCCTTCCCAGGCTCGAGGTTGGCGAGTCGGAGCCGCGCGCGGCGCGTAGACCTCTCCTGCATCGCCGCGCAGCACACTAGCTTGAAGTCGCCGCGGTCCACGATCTGCACGTCGGCCGCCGCTATCGGTCCGCCGCCGTCCGCCGGCTCGAGCACCCCGTACCGCCTTACGTCCGCCGACAGAAGACGCGCGACTGCGTCAGCCGGCGTCTTGACGCGCGCGAACGAAGTCTCCTCCGGCGCGGGCCTCATGTACTCGTCGTAGCGGAATGCGCCCTCTTCCGCGAGGACAAGCCCGCCGCGCCTCTGGAACGCGCGCGCAGCCTCGATCGTCCTGGCGGGGCAGCACGCCGACTCGGCGAACACAAGCGCCTGCACTTCGGGTCCAAGGCCTTCGACGTCTCCGTCGAACACGACCCTGCACGGGAAGTTCGCGTGGAGGAGCGTCGTGTACCACTCCGACACCCCAGGGCGCCCCTTCATGGACGGAAGCGAGTCGCGGTGTATCTCCGTCGCCTTCGAGTAGTACACGGCCACGGATGCCGGCTTCGTCCTCGGGAAAGGAAGGACCTTGTCCTTGTAAGGCGCAAGCTCGTCCATGAACATCTTGAACGCGCACAGGTCCTCGGGCTTCACGTTGTAGGGATTGAGGAGCGACGAAGACTTGTACGACGGGTTCACCACGTTGGCGTACGCCTTCTCGGGCGTGTTCGCCTCCCAGTGGCGCTTGTCCCAGACGTACACGAAGCTGCCGGAGACGCCGTGCATCAGCTCCAGCCACATCGAGGTGATGTAGTCGGTGCGGTGCGACGGCACGCGCCTGCCCTGCTCGAACCTCGTGCAGTAGTGCTCGTCGTCGACGATGGGCTTCCTGCCCTTCGCGAGCGCCTGGAAGAAGTCGCAGTTGAAGAAGTGCCGCGACCTCGAAGACGCCACCACGGCCTCCATGTCGTCCTTCGCCTTGAACTCCGTGCTGAATCCGTACTGCCAGCCGCCTTCTATCGCCAGCACGTCGAGCGCGTCCGCTATGTCGCGGTAGTCCATGCCGCGGTGGCGCGAGGGAACGCCGTGCTCCTGCTCGGTGAAGTAGACGTTCCTCCTGCGGTCAGCCGAGCGCACCGTCGCCGCGCCCTTCCTCAGCAGATCGCAGTAGGACTTCGACGAGAAGCGGCACCAGTCGTACCATACTCCGCGGAACTGCTTGATGTCCGACTGCGCAGCGAGGTCCGCGAAGCTGTCGAAGCACGTTCCCCAGGTCTCGTTCGCCGCGGCAATGGTCCCGTACCTCTGCTTCATGGCGCGCGCGAATGCGACCACGTTGTAGCGGCACATGTCGTTCCACGACGACTCGTTGAACAGCTCGTAGAGGAACACGTTGCAGCCGTTGCGCATCGCCGCGCGCGTGCCGCCGAGGAAGTAGTCGCGGTAGTAGCGCCACCCCTCCGGCACGTGGGGGCACAAGGGGACAAACGCGCACCAGCTGCTGCCGACCTTCCTCTGGGAGAGGAGCGCATGCTCCTCCTTGCCGTACATCGCGTGGTATCCGAACGCGAAGTCGAGGACCATCGGCATGTCGCCGAACCGCCCGAAGAAGCGCGCGATGTCCGCGTCATCGTCCTTCCAGTCCTTCTCGTGCGGCTTCGCCTTGTGCTTGAGCGGGAAGCCGCGCACCGCCGCGCCGATCTGCGAATGGGCGGCAGATATCTGCGAAGAGTTGAACCCGAACTCGGCGAACAGCTCCTTGCTCGGCGGCTCCTTGTACGCCGGGTGGTCGATGCCGAGCGGATTCGCCTTCGGTCCCCACTGCTTGTCTGTGTTGTACAGCCAAACGCCGAGGTAGAACTCCGGCTTGCCGTCCATGTACCACGTGCCGTTCCTGATCTCGGGGCGCGCAAGGCCGTCCTCCTCCTTCGGCGGCTCGTCGCGCCAGCCCCTCCTGTACGCCGCCTCCTCGGGCGTGTCGTTCGACTCGGGGAGAGAGTATGCATATGCGGAATCGTCCGTCAGAGGCCTGAGCTCGAGCTTCGGGTGGTCCTCGGGATCGGCGGACACGACAACGTCGTCTACGTACATCTCGCCGGTGGCGTGGAACCCGTTGGCGCAGTCGAAGCGCAGCTTAACGCCCTTCAGCTTGTCCGGCATCTTCAGCTTAACCTGGACGTTGACCCAGTCCGTCGCGCCGGCGGAACCGGTTCCGTTGTGGCGCGAGACGGACGTCCCGTCCGCGCCGGTCGCGACGAGCGCAATGCCGACCTGGGGCGGACTCGACGCGTAGACCTGCTTGATCCACGCCGAGGCGCGGACGATCCTGCCGGTCATCGCCTTCATCTCGTCACCGGAGAAACTGTACCACATCGTGTGGTTGAAGTTCCCCGCGTTCGCGTCCCTGAGGTGAAGGCTAGTTTTTCCGCCGTGCCGTTCCGCATCGGAGAGCTCGCACACCGTGAATCCGTTCGTCCCCCTCTGCGCGAAGCTCCATCGCCAATCTGCGCCAGCTGGCTGCCCCTTTGCGTCGTTCCATTTCTCGAAGTCGCCGAAGGAGACAAGGTTCGCGGGCGAAGCGGCGAAGGATGAAAGGACGGCCAGGCCCAGCAGGAATCCGCGGCGCGCCGCTCCACACGTTGCGTCCTTAGGGCTTCTCGTAATATGCCGATTCGACATGGCTGTTCCTGGGCGTTATGGCAAATGCGCGAGAAAGCGGACTAGTCGGCACTCTGCGCCGAAATCCGGAGATTCACCGGGGCGCCATCGGATTCGACGTACAGATTCGCGGTCATGAGACCTGCGATTGGAGTGAACGAGAGGCGTCCGCGCGGCGTTTCGAGCAGCCTCACTTCCCGGCTGGACTCGAGGCGTACGACTCCGCGCTCCGTCCTGACGGTCGCGATACGGCCTTTGACCTCCACCGCGTCCCGTGTCGTGACGACAGGGAACACATAGCGGAACGGGCCAGAGGCCTTCGCCGTCACTGCCAGGCCGCCCTGCGACAGCCTGTACTCGAGCGAGAACGGCACGGAAGCGCGCATGTCCCCGTCCACCAGGCGTCCCTCGGCCCTGTAGACGAACGCGCCGTCCACGGACTCGCCCTCGACCTTTGCGGACCTGTCGCGAACGCTGCTGAAGGCGCCGGACTCGATCCGCGGAGTAGTCGTAAGGACGCCGGCGTATCGGCGCTGGTCCTGGAAATTGCAGTACTCCACATACCTGAAGTCGCTCATCGTCGCCGCGGCGGTGATTCCAAGGTCCTCGTGCCAGAGCAGCGTGAGCGATCCTCCGCCGACGTCGACTCCACCCCTGTTCGAGTAGAAGTCGTTTGCGCTGAAGCTTGCTCGCCACTTCCCTATCGCGGCGAGATCGGTGTCGGTGGACCTGAACCGGCGGTGTCCGTACTCCGCCTCGCGGGGGAGGGGCTCGTCCGCCGACTTCTCGGGAGGGGCCGCGAGCAGCAGTTCCACGAGCGCCTTCGCGTGGGCGAAGGCATGGTGGATGCACGGGGGCTCGCCGGCCTCGCGGTAGTGGAGCCCGCCGTAGAGGAGACCGTCCGCCGACGTACAGCGCTCCAGCAGACGCAGGTGGCGTCCGATCGCCCTCACGCCGCCCTTTCCGCCGCGCTTCGCGTAGTGCGCGAGGGCAGGGAGCATTCCGTCCGACGTGCGGCTTCCCCAGTACGTCCACTTGCAGGAGCGGCTTCCCATCGAATTGTCCAGCCCGCCGTCGGGAAGCATGAACTCAAGGTGGGCGGCGACCATGCGGTCGGCGTCCTTCGCGACATCCTCGCGGCCGGCGAGCTCTGCGTAGCCGTAGAGGGCCGGGAGGGACTCCTCCATGTTGTAGCCTATGTCGACCGGACGGCACCCGCGCGGGGATACGCCGTCGCTGGGATGCCCCTCCCCGGCGAGAAGACCGTCGGCCAGAAACAGCGGACGCAGCAGCTCGTACATCGAGACGGCCTTCTCCAGGAACCGGACTTCTCCAAGGACCCTGCTGGCGACTGCCATGGCCTCGCAGAAGGCCACCGGGTAGTTGATGTTCGCCGTGCCGAGTCCGTCGGAGAAGAACCTCTCGACGAACTCCGTCTGCACGCGGAACCTGGCGGTCCACTTCGCGCGCACATCCGCCGGAAGGTCGGCGCCGAACAGCATAAGGGTCTTCCCGAGCGATATCTGGGAAAACACGGTTATGCCCTTCCAATAGTGCTTGACGTCGTTGATGTTCGCGCCGTCCGCGGCGACCATGTTGGCCTCGGTCCAGTCGAACATCCGTTCCGCCGCCTCCAGATAGCGCCGCTCTCCCGTCCTTTTCCAGAGATAGACAAGGGGATATACGAAATCGGCGATGCGCCCGTGCTCGAAGCAGCAGGCGGGGCAGATTACACCGCCGTCCACGAATGCATCCCCCGTGCCACCGACCTGATGCCGCAGAACGGCGTCGGACCAGCGGCGCAGGAGCGACTCGGCGGCCGGACGGCTCCATTCGTCGGCGGACGCCAGCCCAACCGCAAGCGCGAAAGCCGCCGCCGCGGCGATGCGCGCGGCACTGCTTGGCCTGGCGCACGGGGCATGCGTCGGCCGGGGACCGTCGATGGCCGTCCTTCGGTGCATCACGCGCGTTCTTCGGCGACGGACTGGATCGCCGCGAGGAGTTCATGGGACTCGCCCGGGGCGAGAGTCAGCGTTCCGGGCCACGACGTAACCGGCTCAACGCAGACGAAACGGCGCCAGTCGTCCGGCCCGAAGTCCGGCAGCCGCCCTTCCGGACCCGGATTCCATACGACGGCCGAACCGCAGCCGCTTGCGACGACGGCAACCGCGCGGCGAAGCCTCGCGTCGACAAGCGCAAACTCGTGCTTCGGAGACGGCTTTAGCGAGAACACGTGGTCCGTGGCGGAAGTCATCGCGAGATCCCCTGTCAGCACGTGCTCCGACATGTCCTCGGCGTAGACGTATGGTTCGCCGTCCAGGCCTCGCACGGAAGCCTCGTCGCGCTCTCCGACGCAGAGATACGGGTGGAACCCGGCGGAGAATCCAAACGGCTCGGAGCCGGTGTTCCTGGTGGTCATTCTGAGGTTGAGCTTCATCGAGACGGTGATCCTGACCTCGAGGTCGAAGTCGTGGGGCCAGAGGCTTCGCGTCGCGCCGTCCGAGGCAAGCCCGAGCACGATTTCGGTCATCTCGTCCGAATAAGTGCTGCCCCTGACGGCAAACGGCATGATCCGCGCGAATCCGTGCTGCGCCATCGACGGAATCGCAAGCCTGCCGAACTGCGGCCAGCACACGGGTATTCCGCCGTGGAAGGACTCCCCGCGGTTGTAGTCGCGCTTCGCGGGACGGAATATGACGGGCGAATGCCCGGTCGGACGGTAGGAGAGGACATTCGCGCCCAGGAGCGCGACCTCCGCCGCGCCGTACTTGTTCGCCAGGACGACCTCGGGATAGCCGCAGTGCCCGGTCCGGAACACTATCCTCTCCGGCGCGCCGTAGCGCGTATTGAGCTGTTCAACGTTCATCACTTCTCGATCCTGTGCGTACCAGGTCCATATTCCTTCGCGGCGGCGCCGCCGGGAACCGTCACTAGAGCCGTTGCGCCATTTGGCACGGAGAACTCCCATATCCACTTGTCGCCCTCGTAGCGCCACGCGCTCTTGACGAGGCCGGCGGCGGACTTGTACTCGGCCTTCACGTGGCCGAGGCGGCGGTCGGGCTTCGGGGCCATTATGATGCGCCTGAAGCCGGGCCCGGCGACGGAGGGGGCGATTCCGGCCGCGGTCTTGTAGATCCACGCAAGCACCGCGCCGTAGGCGTAGTGGTTGAAGCTGTTCATGCCGACGGGACCGAAGCCCCTGTCCTTCGTGTAGCTGTTCCAGCGCTCCCAGATCGTCGTCGCGCCCTGGTCGACGGAGTAGAGCCAGCCCGGGAACGAGTGGTTGAGCAGGAGGTCGTACGCGAGCGTGTCGAGTCCGTTCTCGGTGAGCGTGTCCATGAGGAGGGACGTCCCCAGGAACCCGGTGTGGAACGTGCCGCCGTTCGCGGCGAAGCTCGCCTTGAGGTCGTCGAGCGTCTTCGCCTTCGCCTCGCCCTCGACGAGCCCGAGCTTGAGCGCGAAGAGCGCCGGGGTCTGCATTCCGCGCAGGGCGGGGACGATGAGCCCGTCTGCGGACGCGAAGAACTCGGCGCGCATATACGCCTTCGCATCCTCTGCCATCTTCTGGTACTTCGACGCGTCCCTTCCGGTCGCCGCGGCCATCTCGGCCATCATCCTCGCGTCCCAGAGCCAGTAGCATCCGCCAAGGTAGTTCCAGTACACGAGCGCGTCGGCCTTCGGGCCGTTGTTTCCGAACGCGCTGTACTCCGGCTTGTAGGGGCACGACTCGAGCTTCGTGAGCGAGAGCCAGTCGTTCCACTGGTAGTTGCCGCACTCGGGCATGTTCTCGGTGCGGTACCTGGTCTCGACGATGCGCGCGAGAAAGCGCTCCATCGCATCCCAGTTCTCGTCGACGATGGACTTGTCGCCGAACATAAGCCACACCTTGTAGGGCACGATCACCCCGGCGTCGGCCCAGCCGAGGCGCATATAGTTGCCGCTTCCGTACTGCGCGAACGGCGCCACTCCCGGGAAACCGCCCTTCGCGTCCTGCGTGTCGCGCATGTCCCGCATCCACTTGTGGAAGAACGCACGGGTGTCGGCGTTGAACGCGCCCGCCTCGCAGAAGACCTGCGTGTCGGCCGTCCAGCCGAGGCGTTCGTTGCGCTGCGGACAGTCCGTCGGAACGGACAGGTAGTTGGAGAGCTGGCCCCAGTAGACGTTGGAGATGAGCTTGTTGACGGACTCGTCGCCGGTCTCGATCGTGCCGATCTCCATGTCCTTCGTGATGGAGGTGACCGGCATCGACCCCATGGCGCTGATCGTCACGTCGTCCGTCGCAGTGACCGAGGCGTAGCGGTAGCCGAAAAACGTGTGCAACGGAACGTAGAACACGAATCCCTTGCCCAGGGAACGGTCGCCTTTCTCCTTGTAGGCGCCGAACGTATAGACGACGCGCATGCCGCGGTCTGGGACTCGCAGGTTCTCGCGGTAGACGCTGCCGGCGGGACCGTCGTTGCCGCGCGAGCGCTCGCCGTTGCCGTCGTTCAGCATTTCGGCGGGGAGACACGTAAGGACAGTCCCCTCGGCGGCCTTGAAAATGAACCCGGGGACGCCCGCACAGTTCTGTCCGAAGTCGACGACCAGCGTCTCGCCCTTGGCGAGCGTAAAGTCCTCGAAGGTGGCCTCTGCGTCTGCCACGATCTTGACGTCGCGCAGCTTGCGCACGCGGCCGAAGACCTTTTTCTCCGGGTCCGCGCCGTCTACGCCCTGCCAGACGTAGGCCGCGACGGGCCTAAGCGCCTTGTCGCCGCGGCGGCAGACCTCGCCGCCCTCCGACGGGAGGATCTCGCCATGGAACTCGTCGTTCCTCTCGGCCGGCTTGAACGCGGCGCTCCCGAAGTACGGCGCCTCGACGCGCGCGTCGTACTCCTCGCCGTCGAAGATCGCCGCGTGCCTTACGGGCCCGCCCACGCCCGCCTGCCAGTCCGCCGTGTCTGGACCGTACACCTTGACGGAGCCGTCGTCGAACGTCACCTCTATGACGGAGCGGAACGCGCTCTTCTTCCCGGCGAAGTTGACGATCTTGTCGCGCCACCATCCGGCCGACACCTCCGCCGCGAAGAAGTTCTTCGCGCCGACGTCCTCCTCCAGCATTCCGGTCACGTCGTAGGTGAACGAGCGACGCGTCTTCCCGACGTGCGTGAAGCCCGGCTTCAGGGCGTCATTGCCGACAGACCTGCCGTTGACGTAAAGCTCGTACACGCCGAGTGCGGTCGTCATCCACTTGACGGACTTCACCTTGCCTTCGAACGCGAGCTCGCGCACGAACCAGCTCGTGCCGTCCGCCGCGCGCTGCGACTTGACCGTCGCCTCGTCCGCGACCGGCGCGTCCGCCGCGGAGATCCACTCGCTCTTCTCCCAGAGCGCCGGGTCGAGCGCGGCGACCCTCTTGCCGGAATCGCATCCGGCCAGCAGCAGGGCGGCGGACGCCGCCCCCGCGCAAAGTCCAATCGTGCATTTCATAGTCAATCTCCTTTGCTTCGCAGTTTCAGTCAATAGCTCAGAAGGCTGCCGCCGATGGTCTCGCGGAGTATCGAGTCGCCCGGCACCTGCGAGGGGTCTCCCGGCAGCACCGACGACAGGAGCGCCGCGAGCGTCTGCGCCTTTCCGTTCCCGGGCTCCTTGAGTTTCACGAGCTCGAGAAGGCCCTCGGCGTATAGCTTCAGCACCGAAAGCTCGTACTCGAGCCCGGAGTCGAACTCGGCGTCAGCCCCGGCGCGGAACGGATCGATCCATTTGCGCTCGCCGGCGAGCACCTTCGGCCAGAGGCGGAACGTCTCGGTCGGGGGCATCTTCCTGAACTGGTTGTCGCGGACGAGACGCCGCAGGAAGCGTCCGTCGGCGGGCGGCAGACGCGATGTCGCGAAGACCTCGAGCTGGGTCTTCGGCTCGACGAAGACGCGGTACTTGCACTCGTTCGGGACGTCGGCCGTAAGAAGCGGGTTGAGCGCGTGCAGGCCCTCGAGCATCACGACGCCGTTCTCGGGGAGGCACACGGTCTCCTCGCGGTCGAACCCGTCGTGCTTCAGGAAGTCGAACCCGCGCAGCCTGACGGACTCGCCGGCGACGAGGCGGTTGATGTCCGAGGAGAGCCGCGCTATGTCCACGGCCTCCACCGTCTCGTAGTCGAGCTCGCCGTTCTCGTCGCGCGGATTGCGCGCGTCGCCGACGAAATAGTCGTCCGTCGAAAGGTGCATCGCGTCGAATCCGTTCACGCGCACCTGCGTGCAGAGGCGCTTCGCCGTGGTGGTCTTGCCGGCGGACGACGCTCCCGCGATGAGGACGAGCCTCACGCCACCGCGCCCCGTCACTTCGTCCGCTATCCGGGAAAGGGCCTTCACCTGCCGCGCCTCGCAGACGCGGATGAATTCGTCGATGTCTCCCGTCTCGATGACGGTGTTCAGTTCCTCTATCGTCATTTCGGCCACCCCAGCTTCCTGCCCATAACCTCGTACGGGTCGAACCCGGCCAGCTCCACGAGCTTGGCAAGCTCCGCCGCCTTCGAAATCTCCGCCGACTCGTCTCCGCCGAGCATGAAGACCGCCTCGCCGTCCGCGTATACGCCGAGCTTCTCGGCGACCCTGCCGTTCACGCGGCGGCGCGAGGTGACCCTCAGCAGCACGCCGTCGCTGACGACGACTGGGCGGACGGCGAGCGCGTGGGGATTCATCGGCGTAACCGAGAGGCAGCGCGTGTCGGGCATGAGAACCGGCCCGCCCGCCGCCAGCGAGTAGGCCGTGGAGCCCGTAGGCGTCGCGACGACGACGCCGTCCGCCATGTAGCGCGCGGCGCGGCGTCCGTCTGCCTCGACTTCGAGGATCGCGGCGTGTCCGGTCATCTCGCGGACTATCACGACGTCGTTGAGGGCGAGCGCCCTGCGGCGGCCCTTGCGCACCTCCAGCATGCTGCGCTCGGAGACCTTGAAGCGCCCTTCCGACAGCATCCTTAGCGCCTTCCCGAAATCCTTCTCCACGACGCTCGCAAGATAGCCGAGTCCGCCGAGGTTGCAGCCGAGGACCGGAACGCCCGGGAAGGCGTGGACGGCGTGGAGGATCGTGCCGTCGCCGCCACGCGCGACCACGACCTCCGCGGCGCCGCGCGACGCGACGCGGAGCCCGAGGGCTCGCGCGGCCGCGCCGAGCTCCCTCCGCGCGGCCTTTGCGCGCGGCTTGGCGTCGTTGACGTGGAAGGCAACTTTCATGTTCGTCTCTCGCCTCTCAATAGCGCCGACGGACCATCCGTCCCAGGGCAATCAGCCGCCATTCGACCTGAGCGCCTTCGGGCCCAGGGACTTCAGGGATAGTCCGCCGGCAAAGTCAGAATCTCGCATCCGTCGTCCGTGATCGCCACGGTGTGCTCGAAGTGGGCGCTCAGCGACCCGTCGCGGGTCACGACCGTCCAGTCGTTCTCCAGGACGCTGGTCCTCTCGCCCTGCTGCGTCATGGTGATCATCGGCTCGATGGCGATGGTCATGCCCGGCCTCAGCACGAGCTTCGTGCCGGGAGTGCCGTAGTTCGGCACCTCGGGATCCTCGTGCACGGTGCGCCCCACGCCGTGGCCGATCCAGTCCCGGACGACGCCGAACCCGGCGTCCTCCGCCACCTTCTGGATCGCGTACCCGACGTCGCCGAGATGCACGCCCGGGCCCGCCGCGTCTATTCCCGCCTTCAGGCACGCCTTCGTCGTCTCGACGAGCCTGAGGACCTCTGGATCCGTCACGCCGAGCGCGACGGTGCGCGACGTATCGCCGTTGTAGCCGTTTTTGAAGATGCCGACGTCGGTCTTGACGAGGTCGCCGGGCATGATCACGCGGTCCCTGCTCGGTATCCCGTGGATCACCTCGTCGTTGATCGAGACGCAGATGTGGCCCGGGAACCCCGCGTAGTTGTAGAAGCTCGCGCTGACGTTGTGCCTTCTGCAGTACGCCACCACGAGGTCGTCTATCTCGCCCGTGGTCACGCCGGGCGCGACCGCAGCGGCGCAGATGTCGCGTATCTCCGCGCTCATCCGGCACGCCTCGCGCATCCGGTCGATCTGCGCCCTGGTCTTTATGTCGACTTTCACGTGGAACCCCCGGGTGCGGCGCCTTACATCGCGGCGAGGAACGCCGCGGCGTTCTTCTCCGGCCCCTGGTCGCCGTCGATGCGGCGGAGGATGCCCTTCTTCTCGTAGAAAGCGATCAGAGGCTCCGTCTCGCGGTGGTAGACGACAAGGCGGTCCCTGACGGTCTCGGGATTGTCGTCCCTGCGCACAACGAGTTCGGCTCCGCACCTGTCGCAGATTCCCTCGACCTTCGGGGGAAGCGCCTTCACGTGGTAGCCGGCCTTGCACTTCGGACAGGTGCGGCGCCCGGCGATGCGGTCGGCGATGATCGAGTCTGGGACGTCGACGAGGACGGCGGAACGGATGGGCGCGCCGGTCTTCTCCAGCACCTCGGCCTGCGCCACGTTGCGCGGAAAGCCGTCGAGAAGCATCGTCACGTCGCCCGTCGTCTCCGCGATGACGTCCTTGATCATCGCCGCGATGAGCGCATCGGGGACGAGATTGCCCTTGTCCACGTAGCCCTTGGCCTCCAGCCCGGCGGGCGTCCCCTTCGCGACGGCTCCGCGCAGAAGGTCTCCCGAGCTCACGTGCTTGAGGTTGGCGTTGGCGGACGCAAGGCGGCCCGCGATTGTTCCCTTCCCCGACCCCGGGGCTCCCAGCAGAATTACGATGTCCATGATGAAGTGTATTATACCAAAAAGTCGGACGGCGCGCTCCACCGGCCGGATGTCACTGCTCCTCGGTCACGCGCATGATCTCCTTGACGCTCGTGACGCCCCTGAAAACCTTCGCCCACCCGTCCTCGCGGAGGGTCTTCATGCCCTTCGACAGCGACAGGTTGCGTATCTGCGTCGCGTTCTCGCGGCGGACGATCGCACCCTCGATGTCCTCGTCGACCTCCAGCACCTCGAAGAGCGCGCGGCGCCCCTTGTAGCCCGTCCTGGTGCATGCGTCGCACCCGGCCGGCTCGAAGACCGTGCCCTTCTCCGGCGGATAGTCGAGCGTGTAGTACTTCATGTCGATCGGCACCTCCTTCATGCACTTCTGGCAGAGGCGGCGGCAGAGTCGCTGGCCCATGACGCCCGCGACGGCGGACGCGATGAGGAACGGCTCCACGCCCATGTCGATGAGACGCGGGAAGGCGCCGGCGGCGTCGTTCGTGTGCAGGGTGGAGAACACCATGTGGCCGGTCAGCGACGCGTTGATCGCGATCTCGGCCGTCTCGCGGTCGCGGATCTCGCCGACCATGATGATGTCCGGGTCCTGGCGCAGGAACGCCCGGAGCGCGCGGGCGAAGGTCATGCCGATGTCGCTCTGCATCTGCACCTGGTTGATGCCCGCCATGTGGTATTCGATCGGGTCCTCGGCCGTCATGATGCGGACGTCTATCTTGTTCACCTCGGACAGGAACGAGTACAGCGACGTCGACTTGCCGGAGCCCGTCGGGCCCGTCACGAGGAAGATGCCGTTCGGGCGGTGGATGATCTTGTTCACGACGGCGAAGTCACGGTCGTTGAAGCCGAGGTCCTCCATCTTCACGAAGTTCCCGCTCTTGGCGAGAAGGCGAAGCGAAATCGACTCGCCGTAGGCGGCGGGCATAGTCGATACGCGGATGTCGATGTCCTGCCCCGCGATGCGGATCCCGATTCGGCCGTCCATCGGGAGACGCTTCTCCGCGATGTCGAGGTTCGCCATGACCTTGATTCGGGAGATGATCGCCGACTTGAGCCTGTTCAGCTGCGGGGGGACGTCCACCTTGTGGAGCATGCCGTCGATTCGGTAGCGTATGCGCAGCTCCGTCTCCTGCGGCTCGATGTGGATGTCGGTCGCGCCCTGGCGGTCGGCCTCGGCGATGATCTGGTTCACGAACCTCACGATCGACGCCTCCTCGCCCATCTCGTTGACGTCGATCTTCGTCATCGCGCCGATGTCGTCGTCCACCGAGTAGCGCCCGTCCTCGAGCATCTGCTCGATCGCCGCGGCGCCGACGTCGTAATACTTCTTGATCGCCTTCTCGACGTCCTCCTTCGGCGCGAGCGCGGTCTTCACGGGGCATCCTGCGATGAGGCGCAGCCCGTCCGCGGCGGCGGTGTCGAAGGGGTCGGACGCGACGACGGTGATCGAGTTCGCGTCCCCGCGGAAAGGCAGGACGTTGTACTGGTAGACCGCGCTCGCGGGGAGGCGCGTAAGCGCGTCCGGGCTCGGCTGCTGGCGCTCGAGGTCGACCGTGTCCAGGTCGAGGACCTTGCCGACGGCCTTGAGCACCTCCGCCTCCTTCGAGCCTCCGAACTTTACGGCGGCCTCGGCAAGCCCCATGCCCGGGTTCTGGGCGCGGTTTCCGAAAATCCGTTCCAGCTGCTCCTCGGAAAAGATTCCGGCGGCCTTCAGGATAGTTGACGCGAGCGAGTTGTTGTCTGCCATGATGTGGCAGACATTATATCAAATTGCAGCGAGAAACGCACCTGCGCGCGCCGCATCGCGCGGAATTCCGTCATGCACCATTCCGGACGAGCCGTCCGGTCGTCCACTCGCCGATGGACTTCCTGGAGACCTCGCGGAATCCGCGCGCCACGAAAGCCGACAACACCTCGGGGTAGAGCTCGTCCAGGATGCCGGAGACCACGAGATGCCGCTTCGCGTAGCCCGCTATCTCCTCGGCGAACGCGACCAACAGCGGGCCGAGGATGTTCGCGACGACGACGTCCGCCGGCTCAAACCGCGGCAGATCCGCCGCGTTCGCACGCCCCTGGAGCGCGAGGTCGGGGTATACGCCCTTCGCGGCCTCGATGGACTCGTCGAGCGTCACCGAGCCCCCGCCGAGCGCAAAGACGCGGTAGCTTACGCCGACGCCGTTCGCCGCGGCGTTCTCCTTCGAGGCGGCGACGGCGTCCTCGTCGATGTCGAAACCGGCGACCGGCGAGAACCCGAGCTTCGCCGCGGCGATCGAAAGGATCCCCGACCCGCATCCCATGTCGAGAAACGACAGCCCCGGGCTCCCATGCCCCGCGAGTTCGTCTATGTACTGCAGACACGCCTTGGTCGTCTCGTGCTTGCCGGTCCCGAAGGCCAGCCCGGGGTCGAGCGTGACGACGACATCCCCCTCGCGGGCCTCGGGACAGGGCTCCCACGGAGGATGGGTCCAGATGCGCTCCGACACCCTCTCAGTCCTGAAATGGCGGCGATAGGCGAACTTCCAGTCCTCGTCGGGAACCTCCGAGACCTCGACCGACGCATCGCAGCCCACGACCGCCAGCGCCTCGGAAAGACGGCGCCTCGCGTCCCCGACGGCTTCCGCCCCGGGGAGGAATATCTGCATCTCGGTCGACGGAAGCTCTATGTCGTGGTAGGATGACAAAACGAAATCCCCTCCGTCGAAGACCTCGAAGAGGGGATTCACGTATCGCTCGGGGACCGAGCAATGGACTTTCGTCATTACTTCGCCGCCTTGGCAACGAGCTTCTTGACGACAGCGGGACGCTGCACGAGAACGCGGACGTCCTCGTCGCCCATGAGCTTGACCTTCTCGGCGTCCATGCCGAGCTTCACAAGGCGGGCGCGCTGCGCCTTCGACTTGCGGGCCTTGCCGGCGGGCGTCTTGCACGGACGGACGTGGGATTCCTTGCGGAGTGTACGACCAGTACCCATTTTCTACCTTCTTTCTGCTGGAATGTTCAGCCTTCGACAATCGTGACGACCTTGCCGTCCTTTACGAACTTCACCTTGCCGTCCTTGAGGGCGAAGAGGGTGAAGTCACGGCCCTGGCCGACGTTCTTGCCGGGATGGATCTTGGTGCCGCGCTGGCGGACGATGATCGAGCCGGCCTTGAGGAGCTGGCCGTCGTACGCCTTGACGCCGAGGAACTTCGGGTTGGAGTCGCGGCCGTTGCGGGCAGATGCGGAAGTAGCCATTTGTAAACCTCCTTATGCGATTGCCTTGACGGTTGCGACGGTCAGCTGCTGGCGGTGACCGACGAGGCGACGGCTGCCCTTGCGGCGCTTCGCCTTGAAATTGATGACCTTCTTGCCCTTGACGATGCCGTCGACCGTGATCGTCACCTTGGCACCCTCGACATAGGGGGCGCCGACCTTGAGGGTCGTTCCGTCCGAGACCGCGCAAACGGTGTCGAGAACGGCATCCTGACCCGCTTCGACCGAGAGCTTTTCAATCTCGATCTTGTCACCGACCTTGACAAGCACCTGCTTGCCGCCGGTTTCGAGAACAGCGTATGCTTCCATTTTGTTGACTTTCCTTTGTTTTTCGCTTTCCTTGTGGTCCACCCACGAAAAGCGAGTTTGGATAGTATATCAAAATTATGCCCCGAGGGTCAATAGCGCTCGCCGGACGGGGAACTTCGCAGACTCGTTCGCTTGCGCTTCCACGAGAATATATGGTATTATTGGCGCATGACAGCGTGGATATTGGCGCTAACAGCCGTCTTTTGCGCATTTTCGGCCGGAGCAGACCCTGGTCGTCCGGAGCGGACGACAGGGTACGTGCCTCCGGCTCGCGCGACCGTCGCGACGCGCGCGGCGTCCGCCGCCAGGCGCACCGCGCTCCGTTCCGAGTCAGCCGACACGCCGCCCGCGAGATGGGATTCGCGCGAGCAAGGCTGGATAACGCCTGTCAGGAACCAGGGGAGCGTCGGCGCCTGCTGGGCGTTCGCGTCGTACGCGACGCTCGAGGCCCAGATGCTCAAGTCTGGACGCGGCGAGACCGACTTTTCCGAGAAGAACATGGTAAACCTGAGCGGACGCGACTACGGTCCCAACGACGGCGGCAACTACGACATGGCAGCAGGATACCTTCTCCGCTGGGCTGGAGCCGTCGCAGAAACGAACGACGCATACCGCGGATCGCTCAACACCTGGACAGCGAGCAAGCCGTTCAATCCCCCCGTCCATGTCCAGAACGCCGTGTGGGTGCCGCCGGTGGACGGATCCGAAGAGTCCATCGCCGAGCTGAAGCGCGCCGTCATCCGCTACGGCGCGGTCGCCGTGTCGCTCTACTGGGGCGGGGGATACGAGTCGTCAAACCGCTACTACTGCTGCTACTCGAAAAACGACAACCACGCCGTCACCATAGTAGGCTGGGACGATGGCTGCCCCGCGGACTCCTTCTGGACGCCTCCCCCGGGAAACGGCGCATGGCTGATCAAGAACAGCTGGGGAACCTCGACAGGGGACGGAGGATACTTCTTCGTGTCATACCACGACAAGCAGCTGGCCCGCGGCGGCGGCACCGTGTTCGTGCCGGCATGCGAAGGCGAGGACTACTCCGCCGTGTACGGGCACGACCGCGAGGGGCCTCTATACGACGTGACGAGGACTTTTCCAGACAATCCGGCCTGCAGCATCGACCTGCAGGGCGCCGTCTTCACGTCGGCCTGGAACGAGGAGCTCGCTGCAGTCGGCGTGTATTCCGCCGTCTGTCCCAACAGCTACGAGATATCGGTGTACACCAACGTCGTCCGCGGCGGAGCCTCCCCTTCCGAAGGCGGCGCGCTCGCCCTCAGAACGACCGGCGAGCTCACGCACGCGGGGTTCACGACGATACCTCTCCACTGCCCCGTCCCGCTCGCCGACGGAACCGTATTCTCCATCGTGTACAGGCAGACGGGGACAGATCGCTCCACACTGGTCAACTGCGCTAGCGTCAACTACGACGGAGGCACGACCAACTACACCTGCAGGCCGTCGCACAGCCCCGGCGACTCGTACTTCGGCCGCATCGCGGACGGCGGGGAGACATGGCGCGACGGGACGGACACGAACCTCGTCTTCGCGGTGGACGCGTCCGACGAGTCATGGGGCGCGTGCATCAAGGCCTACACGCGCACGACCATGCAGACGCGGGAAGGCGACAGGCCGGGCGAAACCGAAAACGGGGCCGAATTCCTGGAATCACTGGAATCCGGCAACCCCGCGCTCTTCGCGGACGCCGGAGGCACCTTCGGGGCAGTGGCAAACCTCGTAGGCGCAAACGGGCGCACGATGTGGACCAGCTGGCTCGCCGGGCTGGATCCAGCCAATCCGCTGGACGACGAGTTCACCGTATCGATATCGGTCGCGGACGGAACGCCGAGCCTGAGCTGGACCCCGGACCTCGGCGACAGGCGCGTCTACACGATAGAGGGACGAGAGACACTGTCGCCGGAATCCGCATGGTTCGCGGTGGACAGGCGGGACCTCGGCGCAACGGCGGCGAGGGTCTTCCGCGTCAACGTCAGAACTTCGCGTTGACTCTCGGGAAG
>JAFRJH010000292.1 GCA_017432385.1 Kiritimatiellia bacterium | reverse complement strand
TCGGAACGACGGCGAGGATATGCGCGAGCGACATCGCGCCCGACGCGTCCGCCCGGGCGCGCAAGGCCAGCCAGTCCGCCGCCGCGTCCACCGCCTTGCGCCTCGCGTCAAATGTCTCGGTTCCGGCCATGCCCGTCCTCCCAGGTCCCCGCGCATGCGCGTTTGCACGTCACTTCGAGGACAGCCCGAGTATCTGGCGGTAACGCCTGGCGAAGCCCTCGCCCATGTGCGTCATGCCCCAGTCGTTCGGGTGGCAGTTGTCGACGGTCTCCTCTCCGTCGCGGATCATCTGCTCGGTGTTGGGGATGAAGTAGAGGTCCTTCCACAGCTTCGGATCCTCCGCCTTGAGCTTCGCGATGATCTTCTCGGCGATCATCCCCTTCCTGGTCCGGTCCTTGAACGTGTTGCAGTCCTCGGCGCAGAGGATCGGCGTCGTCGGGCGGCGCTTCCTCAGCTCGCGCACGAACGGCTCGAAGCGCTCCTCCACCATCTTGTCGCCCATGTTCCACAGGCAGTCCAGGACGTAGAGCGACGCGTCGATCTCGGAAACGACGTCGACCATGGACATCTCCATCTTGCCGTTCCCGGCGAAGCCGAGGTCCACGAACGGGACGTCGGCCTTCCTGGCCGCCTGCGCTGTCCACGCCATGCCCGGGCGAGACGCGCTCGCGCCGTGGGTGATCGAGGTCCCGTAGCAGACGACCGGCTTCGTGACGCCGCTCTTGCGCGGCGGCAGGGGCTTTACGTACGACCCCTTCTTGACCCCGACCTGGAACTCCCTCACCTTGTTGTAGAGCGGGAGGTATATCATGCAGGCGCTCCCGGGCGTCCACGCGAACTCCAGTTCGTTCGTCGTCGCCATCGGGCGGCTCCCCTGCTTGAACTTCCACTTCCCCGTCTCCGCGTCCTGGATGTAGACGTCGACTCCGCTCCGTCCCGCGCCCGTCATGTTGTGGGTGGAGAGTCTGGCGTCCTTCACGGTCCACTTGACGCGCATCCTGTTCGAATCGGTCGAGAACCGGTAGCAGATTCCGCTTGAGTCGTGGCTCAGGTCCCAGACGCCGCCGGGAGGGCACTTGTCCTTGAGTCGGTCTGGTATGCGCACGTACGGATTCGCCGTGTCCGAGAATCCGCGCCCCTCCTGCGGCAGAGTCAAGCCGTCATGCCACTCCCATTCCGGCTCCGCGCCGGCAAACACCGCCGCACACGCCGCCAGCATCCCGATACATGTCACCGTCACCTTGTTCATTTTACCTCCTTTAAGGATTTTGTACCATAAGTCGGCTTCCACCTCAGCGGCAAGACCGTTCTTCGTCTGCGCCGCTCCGCGGGTTTGGAACTCAAGACTCCGCAATCTTCCAGCAGAGCCAGGCGGAGAGCGTCTTCGAGTCGAAGATGGCGCCGCTGCGGATGCCCGCCTCGACCTCTTCCGCAGAGAGCTCCACGGGGTAGACGTTCTCGTCCGGGTCCTGGCCCTGCGAATGGGGCGCCTCGGAAAGCTCGGCGTAATAGAGGTGGATCCGTTCCTCGCAGTATCCGGGCGTGCAGATGATCGTCGTGAGGAACCTTATGCTCGTCACCTCGTAGCCAGTCTCCTCGGCGGTCTCGCGCTTCGCGCCATCGATCGGATCCTCGCCCGGTTCGAGTCCGCCCGCGATGACTTCGATGAGCGCCTCCTCCGCGGCCTTGCGGTACTGCTTCACGAACACGAACTTTCCGTCCGGACGCCGCGCGAGTATCGCGACCGCGTTGCCGTGGCGGATCACCTCGCGCTTTGCCTTCCTTCCGTCTGGCAGCTCGATGTCGAGAAGGTCGACGCTTATTATCTTCCCTGTGTACTTCCGCTCCGTCGCGAGCGTCTTTTCAGCTAGGTCTGTCGTTTCCATTGTTTCGTCTTAGCAGCGAGAATCGCAAAACTTGCGTTTACGTTGTCAGTATTATACCAAAAAGTCAGTCCGTGGGCGGCGAAGTGGCCTTGGCCACAAAGGACACAAAGACAGCGAATGTGTTCAAGCGCTGACGTGAAGCCAAGCGTGGGCGATTCAGCCCAATGCAGACTTCATGCGCGCTCCGCCTCCAGCGCGCGGGCGAGCTGGTCTGGGCAGGAGGTGCCGTTGCGGCACTGGATGCCCTTCAGAAGGGCGACGACCTCTTCGACCCTTCGTCCGACGACGAGCTTCGCGACGCCCTGCGTGTTGCCGGGGCATCCCCCGACGAATTCGCACTTCGTAACGACCCCGTCCGCGACCTCGTAGTTGATCGCCCGCGAACACGTCCCAGTTGTTTTGTATGTCGTCATTGCGTTGTCCTTTCTTTGTTTCCGATTCAGTTCTTGTTTCGCCCAAGCGCGATGTCCTGGAACGAAAGCGTCGCACTGTCGATTTCAACCTCCGCCGTCACGCCTGTGGGCGTGCCGCGGACGCCCAATAGCTTGCGCGCCTTCTCGCCTCCGCCCAGCCAGACATGCTCGATGACCTTCATCAGGTTCGCGAAATCGCCGAACTCGGAATACGCACCATCGGAAAGCGACAATGCGGCGTCCGCCGGATATACCCCGCGCGCCGACATCCATTCCCTGAGCCGCTTCGCGCGCTCCTCGGCGATGGACGCAACGTCCGGACGCTCCCCGACCCTGCGCGGCGTGATCCACGAGACGATCTTCCGCGTCTTCACCTGCGACGACTTCTTCGGGAGCGGCGCAACGGACTTCTCGCCGCCCGGACGCACCTGCGCGTCGCCGCACATCCTATAGCGGAACTTGGCGCGCCGGTTGTCGCGGTAGCCCCTCACGCGCATCTTCTCGATGCGCCGCTCGACCAGCTTCCAGTCCTCGAGCTGCTTGAGGTCGGCGTTGAACTCGTCGATCTGGCGCTGAGACGGCGATTCGCCGAGAACGGCATCCCGCACGTCCTCGAACAGCGGCTCGAACTCGTGTCCCGCGCGGAAGTCGGCCAAAGCGGAAAGAATGGCCACGTAGAACGGCGCATTCTCGCTCGCGAGGACATTGCCGACGGAGAGCGTCCGCCCCGCGATCAGCACGGACGCGCGCTCCTGCGCCTCGGAGCGCGCCCGCACCGGGCTGGCGTCGTATGCGGCAGCCGAAAACAAGTCGTCGTCGTGTGTTTTCACATCAATGCCCATGCGCGTCCCCTTTACAGATACCGCCCGGTCACGCTTTGGCGGCAGGATTTGATTTCAGCGGGCGTTCCGACGGCGACGATGCGGCCGCCGTCTTTGCCGCCGCCGGGGCCCATGTCGACGATCCAGTCCGCCGCGCGGATGACGTCGAGGTCGTGTTCGATCACGATCACGGTGGCGCCGTTGCCGATCAGATGGCGGAACACATCCATCAGCGTGCGCACGTCGAGCGGATGAAGTCCGATCGTCGGCTCGTCGAAGACGAAAACCGTGTCTCCCTGTACGCGCCCCATCTCGCTCGCGAGCTTGAGCCGCTGCGCCTCGCCGCCAGAAAGCCCCGGCGTTTCCTCGCCGAGCGTGAGATAGCCGAGTCCGATGTCGTGGAGCGTCTGAAGACGGCTCTTGACGATGGGCAAGTCCGCGCAGGCCACAAGTGCTTCATCTACGCTCATCGCCATCAGCTCGGGGAGCGATACGCCCTTGCGCTTGACGGCGAACGCCGCCTTCGCGTAGCGCGCGCCGCGGCAGTCGGGGCAGGGAATATCGACATCCGGCAGGAACTGGACGTCGAGGTTGATCTCGCCCGTGCCGTCGCAGGTCGGGCAGCGCAGCGCGCCCGTATTGTACGAGAAATCACCCGCCTTGTAGCCGCGCTCCTTCGCGTCCGCCGTGCGGGCGTAGATCTTGCGGAGTTCGTCATGAACGTTCGCGTACGTCGCGACGGTCGAACGGATGTTGATGCCGATCGGCG
>JAFRJH010000291.1 GCA_017432385.1 Kiritimatiellia bacterium | reverse complement strand
TCAAGTGAACCATTTGAAAGAGAAGGGCAACAAGACCATGGAAAGAAAGAGCAGAAAGAAGGACCGCAGGGTTGAAATGTCCGTCGAGGGCCTCAAGGAGGACTTCGCGTGGCATCTCAGGTACTCGCTTGCGAAGGGGGACATGCGCGCGACTCCGCGCGACCAGTACACGGCGTTCGCGAACGCCGTCCGCGACCGCATCGTCGAGCGCTGGATCTCGACGCAGGAGGAGTACCACCGCCAGAACACGAAGAGGGTCTACTACCTGTCGCTCGAGTTCCTCATGGGGCGGCTTCTCGGGAACAACGTCATCAACCTCAAGGCCGACCATCTCTGCCGCGAGGCGCTGAAGGACTACGGCATCGACTGGAACGACCTCCGCGACTTCGAGACCGACGCCGGGCTCGGCAACGGCGGCCTCGGGCGCCTCGCCGCGTGCTATCTCGACTCGATGTCGACGCTCGAGCTGGCGGGCATGGGCTACGGCCTGCGCTACGACTACGGCATCTTCCGTCAGAAGATCGTGGACGGGCAGCAGGTCGAGGAGCCCGACTCCTGGCTCAAGAACGGCTATCCGTGGGAGATGGCGCGCCCCGAGTATGCGCAGGTCGTGCAGTTCGGCGGGCATGTCGAGTGCGCGACGATCAAGGGCCGCCAGCAGTGGCGCTGGGTCGCGTCCGAGCAGGTCGAGGGCGTCCCATACGACATGCCGATCGTCGGATACCGCAACGCGGTCAACTCCCTGCGCCTCTGGTCCGCGAAGGCGGTCGACGAGTTCGACCTCGCGGACTTCAATAAGGGCGACTACGTAGACGCGGTCGAGACGAAGGTCCTCGCCGAGAACATCACGAAGGTCCTCTATCCGAACGACAACACGATGGCGGGCAAGGAGCTTCGCCTCCGCCAGCAGTACTTCTTCGTCGCGTGCTCGCTCAAGGACATCCTCAGGCGGTTCCGCGAGATCAACGACGACTGGGAGGCTCTTCCGGACAAGGTGTTCATCCACCTCAACGAGACGCATCCCGCGCTCATCATTCCCGAGCTCATGCGCATTCTCATCGACGAGGAGGGGCTTGACTGGGACAAGGCGTGGGACCTCACGCGCCGCTCGACGGGCTACACCAACCACACGATCCTCCCCGAGGCGCTGGAGAAGTGGCCGGTCGCGATGATGGAGAGGCTGCTGCCGCGCCATCTCCAGATCATCTACGAGATCAACGGGCGCTTCCTGCAGCAGATCTCCTCGCTCTACCCCGGCGACATCAAGCGGCTCCAGCGCATGTCGCTTATCGACGAGGGCGGCGAGCGCTACGTGCGCATGGCCAACATGTGCATCATAGGAAGCTCCTCGGTGAACGGCGTCGCGGAGCTCCACACCCAGATCCTCAAGGACACGCTCGTCAAGGACGTCTACGAGCTGATGCCGGAGAAGTTCCACAACGTCACGAACGGCATCACGCCGCGCCGCTGGCTCCTCAAGGCGAACCCGACGCTCGCGCAGCTCAGCCTCGAGTCCATCGGCGACAGCTGGATCACCCATCTCGACGAGCTGAAGGGCCTCGAGAGGTTCGCGGACGACGCGAACTTCCGGGCTGCGCTCGCGAAGATCAAGAAGTCCAACAAGGGGCAGCTCTCCAACTGGGTGAAGAAGAACCTCGGCATAGCGCTCGACCCGACGGCGATCTTCGACGTCCAGGTGAAGCGTCTCCACGAGTACAAGCGCCAGCTCCTCCTGGCGCTCTACATCATCGTGTTCTACAACAGGCTGCTGAACGACCCGGGGTTCGACCCGATGCCGCGCAGCTTCATCTTCGCCGCGAAGGCGGCCCCGGGGTACTACATGGCGAAGCTCATAATCCGCCTCATCCACGGGATCGCGGGCGTCGTCAACGCCAACCCGAAGACGCGCGGGAAGCTCTCCGTCGCGTTCCTCCCGGACTACCGCGTGTCCCTCGCCGAGAAGATCATGCCGGCCTCCGAGGTCTCCGAGCAGATCTCGCTCGCGGGCATGGAGGCCTCCGGCACGGGCAACATGAAGTTCATGATGAACGGCGCGCTCACGCTCGGCACCTACGACGGCGCGAACGTCGAGATCAACCAGGAGGTGGGCGACGAGAACATGTTCCTCTTCGGGCTCCGCACCGAGGACGTGGCGAAGCTGCGCCCCGGGTACGTCTCGAAGGATTACTACAGGAACGACCCCGAGATCAAGGAGGCGATCGACATGATCAAGGCGAACGTCTTCTCGCTTCTCGACCCGGGCCTCTTCGACCCGATCGTCCGCTCGCTCATCGACTACAACGACTACTACATGCTGTTCGCGGACCTCAAGAGCTACAGCGAGGCGCAGGACCGCGTCGACGCGACGTACCGCGACGCGAAGAAGTGGAACCGCATGTCGCTCGTCAACATCGCGCGCTCCGGGCGGTTCTCGTCCGACCGCGCGGTCATGGAGTACGCGAAGGACATCTGGCACGTCGAGCCGGTGAAGTTCGCCTGACGCGGAGGGCCGCCCATGGGAATGACGTACCGTTTCCGGTCGGACGGGTCGAGGGTTTCGCTCCTCGGATACGGGGCGATGCGTCTTCCCACGGTGGACGGCGGGCACGCGAACGGGTGGAATCCCGACGGCTACTCGAAGAGCGGCATAGACCAGGAGATGCTTGACCGCCAGGTCAGGTACATGCTCGAGCGCGGCGTCAACTACTTCGACACGTCGCCAGCGTACTGCCGCGGCGAGTCGGAGAGGCGCCTCGGCGACGCGCTCGCCAGGAGCGGCTTCGCGCGGAAGGACTACATCGTGGCGACCAAGCTCTCGAACTTCGCGCCGCAGCAGTTCCCCCTCGACGCGTGCAGGAAGATGTTCGAGGACTCGCTCGGGTTCCTCAGGACCGACTACGTCGACAACTACCTCCTCCACTCGATCGGCAACGGCGGCTTCGAGACCTTTTCGAAGCGCTATCTCGAGAACGGGGCGCTTGAATGGTGCGCGAAGCTGCGGGAGGAGCGGCGCATCCGCAACCTCGGCTTCTCCTACCACGGCGACCCGAAGGCCTTCGAGTGGTGCCTGGACCACCACGGCGAGTACAGGTGGGATTTCTGCCAGATCCAGATGAACTACGTGGACTGGCGCCACGCGAAGGAGGTCAACGACCGCAACCTGGACGCGAAGTACCTCTACGAGAGGCTGACCGCGCTGAAGATACCGGTCGTCATCATGGAGCCGCTTCTCGGCGGAAGGCTCGCGCGCTACAGCTACGCGCTCGCCAGGGAGCTGACGCCGCTCGACCCGGAGTCGACGCTCGCGAAGTGGGCGTTCCGGTTCAGCGGGAGCTTCCCGAACGTGCTTACCATACTTTCGGGGATGACGCGCACGGAGCACATCGAGGAGAACATAGCGACGTTCTCCCCGCTCAAGCCCTGTTCGGAAGAGGAGTTCGCCGCGCTCGAGCGGGCGGCGCAGGCGCTCCTCAGGACGAATTCGGTCCCGTGCACCGCCTGCAACTACTGCATGCCGTGTCCGTACGGACTCGACATCCCGTCGATCTTCGCCTTCCGCAACGAGGTCCTCACGGCGAAGACGCCGCCTTCCGCCCGCGAGACCCTGCGCCGCTACGCCGCGCTTGTCCCCGAGGAGCTCCGCCGCGCCGACCACTGCATCGGGTGCGGCAGGTGCGCCGTGCACTGCCCGCAGTCGATCAACATACCGCGGGAGATGGCGCTCATAGACGAGTGGGTCGACTCGCTCAAGAACGAGGAGGCGCGCCGATGAACGCGAAGACTGCCGCAAAGGCGCTTGTCGCCGCGTCCGTGACCGCCGCCGTCGCCGCGTCGTTCTTCGGCCTCGGCACCGACATCGCGTGCCGCGTCCAGCCTGCGGCCACGTGGACGTTCCTGGCCGTGCTGCTTCTGACGCCCCTCGCCGGGCGGTTGTTCTGCGAGTGCCTTTGTCCGCTCGGCTTCGTGCAGTCGCTCGTGAACCTGGTCTTCCATCCCCAGACGAAGGTCCGCCGCGTCTGCACGCGCCTTCCCGAGGGCCGTGCGCAGCGGGTGGTGCGCTGGACGGTCCTCGCGCTCTTCGCGGCGCTCGCCGCGTCCGGCTTCGGCGCGATCGCGTGGTGCCTGACGCCGTACTCGATCTTCGGGAAGGCGCTCACGCTGTTCTGGCCAGGCGTGGCGGTGTTCGGACTCGTCGCGGTCCTCGCGGCGGCGGGGAAGGGGCGGTTCTGGTGCAACTGGATATGTCCGGCGGGAACCCTTTTCAGCGTCCTGTCGAGGAAAAGCGTCTGCTCCCACAAGGTCGGCAGGGGCTGCGCGAACTGCAGGGCGTGCTTTGGGAATGGGGGAAAGTCGGAGGCTAAAGTTGGAGATGGAGAAAAGGCGATTCCACTCTCCAACTCCAACTCGGAACTCCAACTCGGTCCTTCTGCGACGCGCCGCGAGGCGTTGAAGGGCGTGGCGGCGCTGGCCGCGGTCGAGGCGGCCGAGAAGACGACCGACGGCGGCTTCGCCCCGGTGTCTCTCCCCGGCGTGCCGAACCGTCCCGCGCCGGTCCTCCCGCCCGGTGCGGTGGACCGCGGGAAATTCAACGTCAAGTGCGTTGCTTGCGGGCTCTGCATCGCGAACTGCCGCGGCGGGTGCCTTTCCGCCTCCACGTCGTTCAGGCGCTTCGGGCAGCCGGAGATGGACTTCAGGCGCGGCTACTGCCTCGTCGGCTGCAACTACGCATGCGGGCATGTCTGCCCGACCGGCGCGATCAACTGGATTCCGCGCATCGAGCGGAAGAACGTCCACATGGGCCACGCGATATGGAGGAAGGACCTCTGCATCCGCGAGACGGAGGGCGTCGAGTGCACGGCCTGCTCGCGCAAGTGCCCCGTGAAGGCGATCCACGTCGTCGAGGGCTTTCCGGTCGTGGACAGGGACGCGTGCATCGGATGCGGCGCGTGCGAGCACGTCTGCCCGGTGCGGCCGATGCCGGCGATATTCGTGAAGGGGTTCGAGCGCCAGCGCATCGTGTGGCCGATGGACCCCGCGCTTGCGCCGCCGTCGAAGGATGTCCGGGATTCCGCCCCGGGAGAGGAGGGCCGCCGTGGCTGACAAATGGTACGTGAAGAGCGCGGACGGAAACGTGTACGGTCCGACCGACCTCGCTACGCTGGTGGTATGGGCGAAGGAGGGCCGCGTCGAGCCGACCGGCTTCGTGTCGCGCGACCGCAAGGAGTGGATCCCCGCGCAGCTGCTGCCCGAGCTCGAGATGAAGTGGGTGGTCGAGGCCGAGCCCGGCAAGTTCTTCGGCCCGTTCAACCGCGCCGTCGTCGTGAGCCTCCAGAAGGCCGGGTCGAGTCCGGAGGGCGCGAGCCTGTACCGCTGCCACGAGCTGCCCGCCGACCAGGATCCGCCGCCCCAGGTGGTCGAGAAGATCGTCGAAAAGGTGGTGGAGGTCCCGGTCGAGGTCGAGAAGGTCGTCGAGAAGGTCGTCGAGGTCGAGAAGGTCGTGGAGAAGGTCGTCGAGGTCGAGCCGAAGGCGCGTACCGCCGTCGTCGACCCCGAGGTCGTGGAAGCCGTGGCGGAGCGTCCGCCGCAGCCCGTCCTCAGCGGAATCTTCAAGGGCGTCGACCGCTCGCGCCTCGAGGCGCTCGAGGCGGCGGCGCGGCGCGAGCTTGCGGCCGCGAAGCGCGGCGGGCTGGGAGGGATATTCTCCAGGAGGAAGTCATGAGCGAAGCCATATGGTATCTGCGGACGCAGGACGAGACGTTCGGCCCCGAGACGGAGGAGAGGCTCGTCGAGTGGGCGAAGATGGGGCGCATACAGCCTGGGCAGGAGATCTCCGACGACAATGTCGTCTGGCGCCGCGTCGAGGAGGTCCCGTTCCTCGACATGCGCTTCTCGATAGACCTGGGGGACGGGAATCCGCGCGGCCCCTTCAACAAGGCCGCGGCTGACGCACTTCTCGC
>JAFRJH010000290.1 GCA_017432385.1 Kiritimatiellia bacterium | reverse complement strand
CCGGTCCACGGCATGCCGCCGCGACCAATCAGGAAACCCCTCTCCGCCCGATGCGGTCGCACAGGATTCTGACGGTGTCTCCGTGGCGGCGATGGGGACATTATGCCATAACAACCCAGGATAATTTCGCCTTTGCATTCAATGGCGAATTTTGCTACCATTTACGCCACTCGTCATTACCGAGTTCCGTCATTTGCCACATGGCGTTCTCTTGCCGTGGAACGGGACGGAACTGGACAAGGCGATTGGATGTGCTGAAGCGCCGAAGCGGCGCGGAAGCGTTCTGGAATACAGGAGGCTGCAATGAAAAGGACAGTTGTCGCGGTCGGGATTCTGGCCGCTGTCGCGTCGTTCGCGTTCGCTGGCGTGCTGGACGATGCATGGATAAGGGGAACGACCGACAAGGCCCCAGTCTTCTACAAGCCGGGCGAGACGATGACGTTCACCCTTGAGCCGCAGGACGTGAATGGCGAGCTCGGGGACGGCGAGTACTTCCTCAGGTGGGAGCGCACTGGCGACGACGGCGTTACGGACAAGGGCAAGGAGCCGTTCGACGGCAAGCGGCCCTTCGTGTACAAGACGAGCATCGCGAAGCCCGGGTTCGTGCGCCTCTATGCCGAGGTAGTTGACGCGAAGGGCAAGGTCTACACGAAGAAGTTCACCGGCGACGCGACGACGCCCGAGGGCAAGATCGCCATGAACAAGTTCGAGAAGGCCAAGAAGGCAGTCTTCTTCGACGGCGGCGCAGCGGCTGACATCGACTCGCTCGAGCCCGGCGCGCCCGAGCCGAAGGACTTCGATGAGTTCTGGGCCCGGGAGAGGGCGGAGCTCGCGAAGGTCCCGTTCAACGCGAAGCGCGTCGAGGTTCCGTGCGGGAACCCGGACGTAACCCTCTACGCCGTGTCACTCGACTGCACCGGCGGAGCGCCTGTGACAGGCTACCTCTCGATCCCCAAGGCCGTCGAGAAGGGCAGGAAGTACGCCATTCGCGTCGGGACCTTCGGCTACGGAGTCCGCGAGCAGGTCGCGCCGAAGAAGCCGCACGCCGCCGCACTCCTCTTCGACATCAACGCCCACGGAATGCTCCTCAGGGAGTTCGGCGGCACTGACGAATACTACAAGGGCCTCGGCAAGAGGGTGGGGTCCAACGGATATTCCTACGCCTTCGACCCCGAGCAGAACTCGAACCCGCAGACGGCGTACTTCCGCGGGATGATCCTCCGCCTCATCCGCGCCATCGAGTACGTGAAGACGCTCCCGGGATGGGATGGGAAGACCCTGCATGTGACTGGCGGCAGCCAGGGCGGCGCATACGCGATCTGGGGCGCGGGATGCGGAGAGGGAGTCACGTTCGCCTCCAGCACCGTCACCGGCTTCTGCGACTGCGGGGCGGAGCTCGTCGGTCGTCTCAAGGGTCCGTGGCCGAAGATCAAGTACGTCGAGCCGCTCGGGTATTTCGACCCCGTCAACTTCGCGAAGCGCGTCCCCACGTCCTGCCGCGTGGACATCCCGCGGGCGGGCTTGGGCGACTACACGTGCCAGCCGTCCAGCATCGCGGTCCTCTGGAACAGCCTGAAGTGCCCGAAGTCGATCCTCTGGATGCAGGGCAGCGAGCACGGCTACGTCCCGCCGGAATACGCGGGACGCGACACAAGGCGCTCCGCCGCTTTCTCGGCGGGCGGAATCGAGATCGGATGCGAGTATCCGGGCGGCAACGTGAAGGTGACTTCGATCGACGACGAGAAGGGAGTCGTCAAGCTCGAGCCGGACATGCGCGACTCGGACGGCCGGTGGTTCCACTGGGACTTCACGATCTCCGGCGCGGCGGGGAAGAGGCTGCGCTTCCAGTTCCCCGACGGATACGAGTACCTCTCGTCCCTGGGCCCTGCGATCTGCAGCGACGGCAAGACATGGAGGTGGCTCCGTCCCGACGGCACGCGCCACGAGCCTGCCAACGCCTTCGACTACACGTTCGGCAAGGACGAGAACAAGGTTCGCTTCGCTGTGGCGATTCCGTATTCGCAGAAGGACTGGGACGCGTTTACGGCGAAGTGGCGCAAGAGCCGCGACGTGAAGTTCGACGTCCTCTGCAAGTCGCAGAGCGGGATGCGCGACACCGAGCTCGTGCGCGTGCCCTGCCGCGGCAAGGCGAAGTGGCTCTTCGTCTTCACCGCGCGCCACCACGCGTGCGAGACGTCCGCGAGCCCCGTCGTCGAGGGCGTCTTCGAGGAGCTGATGTCCGGCTCGTCCGAGGCCAAGTGGCTGCGCGCGAACGCCGACTGCCTGTTCGTGCCGTTCATGGACAAGGACGGCGTCGAGGAGGGAGACCAGGGCAAGAACCGCCGCCCCCACGACCACAACCGCGACTACGTCGCCGAGCGATACAGCTCGGTGAAGGCTCTCAAGGCGCTCGTCGAGAAGGAGTCGCAGGGCAAGAAGCTCGTCTTCATCGACAACCACTCGCCGCACGTGAGGAGCCTCCCCAACGGACCCGAGCAGGACGAGATCTTCTCGTTCGGCGCGAGCGACAAGAAGCAGGACGCGGTCTGGAACGCATTCCGCAGCAACTGGATCGACACCCAGAAGGGCGGAAAGCTCAAATACGACAGCAAGTTCGACATCAAGGCCGGGGAGGGCTACGACAAGCAGGTCGAGGCGGCGCGCGCGAAGGGGCTCATGGGCTCGCGCGCCTGGGCGAGTTCGCTCCCCAACTGCTACCTCGCGACCTGCTGCGAGTACGGCTACTCCCGCTGCGGAGGCGTCTTCTCGTTCCCCGCTGCGCGCGAGCTCGGGCACAGCATGCTGAAGGCGCTCGTCCGCACCGCAAAATCCGCAAAATAAATTCGCCTCTCCGCGCGTCTATATCTCCATAGGCGCCGCGGCGTCTGCGGATGCGGAGGTCGCCGCACCCGTTGACATGCCGCGCGCGATTCGGTAGAATTTCAAGACAAGCTTGGAAACGGGTTGAAGCGGAAGATGTCCAGAAACGACACGATGCATGCATGAAGGAGCTCAACGTAGTTGCGGCGGGGCTGGGCTACGGGCTCCTGGAGCGTAACGGCCTTCTCAGAATGGCCGGGCTCGACTTCGGCCCGGCGACGAGTGTCTTCCCTGCCGTCACCTGCGTCGCCCAGGCGTCGCTCAGGACGGGGCTTCCGCCGTCCGTGCACGGCATCGTCTCCAACGGGTGGTGGTGCAACGAGCTCCAGAAGCCGCTTTTCTGGGAACAGAGCGCCAGGATCGTCAAGGGGGCGCGCGTCTGGGACGGGCGGCGCGCGAAGGGCGAGAAGGTCGGTCTTTTCTTCTTTCAGCAGTCGCTGGGCGAGTCTGCCGACGTCGTCGTGTCGCCCGCGCCGATCCACAAGCACGGCGGCGGCATGGTCATGAGCTGCTACACCAAGCCGTCCGGCATGGCGCAGATGCTCGAGAGGCTGTGCGGCAAGTTCCCCCTCTGGCGCTACTGGGGGCCCCTGGCGTCCCCGAAGGTCGGGAGGAAATGCATCGACTGGTTCGAGGCGATGACCGATGCGCACGACGTGGACGTCGCGTACCTGTACCTGCCGACCCTGGACTACGCTGCGCAGGCGAAGGGGCCGGACTCGTCCGCCGCGAAGGCGGCGCTTGCGGAGTTCAGGCGTCAGCTCGAGCGCGTCGCCGACATCTGCATGAGGCGCGGCGCGGCCCTGGCGGTGACCGGAGACTACGAGATATCGGAGGTGACGGAGGAGCCGGTCGCGCCGAACGTGCTGCTGCGCCGGAACGACCTCTTTAGGACGCGCTCCGTCGCGGGGCGGGCGTACCCCGACTTCTACTCGTCGTCGGCGTTCGCCATGTGCGACCACGAGTTCTGCGTCGTCTACGGGCCGGAACGCGCGAAGGCCGCCGAGATGCTGGTCGCGGCGGGCTGCTGCGAGGCGCCTTCCTCCGACTGCGGTCCGCTGCCCGCGGACGGCGTCGTTCTTCTCGCGAGGCCCGGCTCGTGGTGCGACTACCGGTGGTGGACCGATCCGCGCGAGGCGCCGGACTTCGCGAGCCACGTTGACATCCACAACAAGCCGGGGTTCGATCCGCGCGAGCTTTTCTTCTTCAATCGAGGTACGGTTAAGGGAACACACGGCCGCCTATGTGCCGTGGCAAACGCGAAAGGAAAGTAAGAGATGAAGTCCAGCACAATCGTCGTATCCGCAGTCGCGCTCGCAGTTGGCGGCGCGCTCGGGTTCGTCCTCAAGCCGTCGGCGCCGGAGCCTGCCGCGAAGGAGTCCGGCGAGGTCGCGGCGCCGAAGGCGCAGATCGCGTCGGTCGACGACGCCAGCGTGAAGACACTGCGCGCGCGCGTCAAGGAGCTCGAGAAGATGCTCGCCGAGAAGCAGGGCGCGGGCGAGAAGACGGAGGAGCGGCGCGGCGGACCCGCCGCGGGCGAGGGCGCGCCGCGCTGGCCGAACGGCGAGGAGCTCCGCGCGAACATCGAGAAGTGGAAGAAGGAGAACCCCGAGGAGTACGCGCGCCTCGACAAGATGCGCCAGGACTTCATGCAGCGCCGCGCCGAGCGGACCAAGTCCAGGCTCGACTTCCTCGCGTCCGTCGACACCTCGCGCATGAGCAAGGAGGACCGCGAGACGCACACGCGCCTCCAGGAGCTCATCGCCAAGCGCGAGAACCTCGAGAAGCGGATGAACGAGTCGCTTCTGGACATGTCCAACGAGGACCGCGGCGAGTTCTTCCGCGAGATGGGCGAGACGAGCCGCGAGATCAACGAGCTCAACGAGAAGGAGCGCGGAGTCCTCTTCAAGGGGCTCGCCAACGAGCTCGGCATCCAGGGCGAGGAGGCGAACGCGGTCTCCGAGACGGTCCAGGGGATCCTCGACGCCACGCGCAACGACGGCTTCGGCGGCATGCGCGGCATGGGCGGGATGCGCGGACCCGGCGGCGGACGCGGAGGCCGTCGCTGATGGCGAGGACGCTTGCGGTTGGCCATTTCCTGAACGCCGACTTCCGGTCGGCGTGCTCCAGGCATCTCGACAGGATCCGCGAGACGTTCTTCGCATGGCCGGGCGTGCTCAGCTGCCGCCCGGCCCCCGACTTCACGCCCGAGGTCCGCGAGCGGATGGTCTCCGACCTCAGGTGGGCGCGGGAGAACGGCATCGAGCTCGACACGCTCTTCAACTGCAACTGCTACGGCGACATCGCCGTATCCGGCGAACTTGCTGACTTCGCCGGGCGGATGCTCGGCGAGATGGACGCGGAGGGGCTCTTCCCCGACACGGTCACCACCACCTCGCCGTTCCTCGCGACGATCTTCCGGAGGCGGTTCCCGTCCCTCAAGATACGCCTCAGCGTCAACATGCGCGTCCACGGGACCGTCGGCTTCGAGCCGATAATGGATCTCTTCGACTCGTTCTACGCGACGCGCGAGCGACACCGCGAGCTCGACTGGCTGGCCGCCCTCTCGAAGTGGGCGCACGACAACGGCAAGGTCCTCGGCATGCAGGCGAACTCCGGCTGCATACGCCAGTGCCCCTACCAGCAGTTCCACGACAACATGCACGGGCACAACCGCCTCGCGCAGTCCAAGGTGGGCGAGAAGTTCGGCTTCTCCGTGTTCCTCTGCAGGGAGAACTACGCGCGCGGCCGCTACGAGGATTTCCTGCGCTCGACCTGGATACGTCCCGAGGACCTGCGCGAGTACGAGCGCCACGTGGACGTCGTGAAGCTCGCGACGCGGCGGCATCCGCATCCCGTGGAGGTGCTGGACGCCTATGCGACGTACTCATACGACGGGAACCTCGCGGACCTGATGGACGCGTGCCACGCGTTCCCGAAGAGCTTCGACAACAGGTCGTTCGACGAGGCCCTTCCGCTCTGGCGCGAGGTCCGCGGCTGCGCCGACGCGAACGACTGCCGTCACTGCGGCAAATGCGCCGAGCTGATGAAGGCAGTCTTCAGGGACCGCTAGCGCGGCGTTGACACTGATGCGGCCTGGCGCCTTGTCGTTTTCTGCGCATGCCACGGGCTCCGCCGGTCTGCGCTGAGCCCGTTCGACGGAAGCCAGATCGCGCCGTTTAAGGTGACGCGCCCTGGATGCCTCGCCATGGACGAGCGAATAGCGGCGATGGCGAAGAGAGTTGCATAACAAGGAGGACATGACCATGAACAAAGCGAAGGAAATACCAGAAATCGTCGAGCTCGCGAGCGCGTACTACGGCAGCGCCGTGCTCTTCGCGGCCATCGACTGCGACGTGTTCGCCAAGGTCGAGCGCGGCGAATTTGCCGCGGAGCCGCCGCGCGGGATGCGGCTTCTCCTCGACGCGTGCGTCGCCGAGGGGCTCCTCGAGAAGCGCGGCGGCGCCTACTTCAACACCGAGGCGGGCAAGGCGGCGCTCATCCCGGGCGGGCCCGCGGACCTCACGAAGGCCATCCGCTACAACCGCGACGTGTATCCGGCGTGGGGACGCCTCGCCGAGCTCGCCCAGACCGGGAAGCCGGTGGAGCGCCCGGAGATCCACCTCGGGGAGGACGCCGCGCGCACCAAGGCGTTCGCGGCGTCGATGTTCGGACGCGCGATGGGCATCGGCAGGGGGATCGTCCCGATGCTCGGCAAGCTCGAGGGTCGGCTCCTCGACCTCGCGGGCGGACCCGGCGCATACGCGATTCTCATGTGCCAGGCGAATCCGGGTCTCTCGTGCACGACCGTCGACCTCAAGGCGATCTCCGCCGAGGCCGCGGGCTACGTCGCGAAGTTCGGGCTTGCGGGCCGCATCGAATGCCGCGCCGGGGACTACCACACGGACGAATACGAGTCGGAGGCCTACGACGTCGTGACGATATTCGGCGCGCTCCACCAGGAGAGCCCGTCGCAGATAGTCGGCATACTGAAGCGCGCGCACAGGGCGCTGAAGAAGGGCGGGCGGCTCCTCGTCCTCGACATGATGACGGACGCAACGCACACGGCCCCGAAGTTCTCGGCGCTTTTCGCGGTCAACATGGCGCTCACCACCGAGAACGGCTGGGTCTTCTCGGACGATGAGCTTAAGGGGTGGATGCGCGAGGCCGGGTTCGAGCCCGGCGAGACCCGCGCCGCCCCTCCGCCCATGCCGCACTGGCTTGTCGAGGCGGCCAGGCGCTGACGCCGCCGGATATTTGGTATAATATCCGGGATGGACAAGCTTATCGTCATAGCCGGATGCGGCAGCTATCCGCGCCTTCTCATCGAGGGCGCGAAGCGCGCGGGCGTCAGGCAGATGGACTGCGTCGCGATAAAGGGTTCCACGGACCGCGCGACGTGGAAGGCCGCGGACGGCGTCCACTGGATCACGCTGGGGGGAATCGCCGAGGGCATACGCTGGTGCGGAGCGAACGGATACGAGGGCGCGTTCCTCGCCGGGCAGGTGAATCCGCTCTCGCTCTTCCGCGGCAGGTTCGACGAAGAGGTGAAGCGGTGGCTCGCCGAGCTGCCGGTGAAGTCCGCCCACACGATCTTCGGGAAGTTGGCGGAGAAGTTCGCGGACGCCGGAGTGCCGGTCCTTCCCGCGAGCTGCTTCATGGACAGGCACATCCCCGGCGCGGGGTGCCTGACGAAGCGCGACCTGACGGACGCAGAGAGGCAGGACGTCGTGCATGCGATCGGAGTCGCGGACGACGTCGGCGCGCACGACGTCGGGCAGACGGTCGTCGTGAAGTCGGGGATGGTGCTTGCGGTCGAGGCCTTCGAGGGCACCAACGCCGCCATAAGGAGGGGCGGGAAGCTCGGCGGGAAGGGGTTTGTCGTCTTCAAGGCCGCGCGCAGGGGCCATGACATGCGTTTTGACATACCGGTCGTCGGGCTGAAGACCCTGAAGACCATCAGGAGGGCGGGCGGGACCGCGCTGGCCTTCCAGGCCGGGCGTCTCGTGATGCTCGACCGCGACGCGGTCGTCCGCTACGCCGACGACCACGGCATGGCGATCGTAGGCGTGGAATCCGGGCTGCCGCCGGCCCCGCTGAGGCCCTGACATGAAGACGCTGCAGGAACTGAGGGACGAAGTCGACAGGGCGGACGATGCGATTGCGTCCGCCCTCGCCGCGAGGTTCGCCGCGACGGACGAGATAGGCCGCCTGAAGCACGCGCGCGGCGCCGCGGTGGACCTGCCGGGGCGCGAGCGAGAGATCCTGGACCGCGTCGCGGCGAAGCTGCCGCGCGAGGTCGCGGAGCCGGTCTGGGCGGAGATATTCCGCGTGTCGAAGAACCGGCAGAACGGAGGCTGAACCGTGAAGCTTCTCCTGCTGGCCGGCGAAGAATCGGGGATGATCTACGCGAACGCCATAAGGGCGCGGTTCGCGGGGGACGAGGTGCGCGGGTACGGGGACTACGGCTTCAGGACGGGCGATCTCGCCGTGATGGGGTTCTGGGCTGTCATCAGGAAGATATTCTTCTTCCTGCGCGTGAAGCGGACGATGCAGCGCGCCATCGACGAGTGGCGT